>CAZCJT010000067.1:0-10041 GCA_964498565.1 uncultured Acidimicrobiaceae bacterium | reverse complement strand
AGCGCCCGGCCGGCGTGCTCGCTCGCCGCCACGATCCGACCAGTGTCGTCGAGGAGCAGGACGGGCGCGGGCACGGCGCGCAGCACCAGCTCGACGTCGGTCGCTCCGCTGGCCATGACGGGCGATGTTCGCACACCCGGCCCGGGGGGTCCCGGTCCGTCCCGGGTCGGTGTTCTGGCGCCGTGGGTGTCTGGAGATGGAGGCCCGGCCCGCGAGCGCCTCCACCTCTGGCGCCCCCGAGCAGGAGAGGGACATGACCGCAGCAGACGATGGACGACCGGACGACCCCGAGGGCCGCTCAGAGCAGGCGGCCGGCGCTCTCGCGGGCGACGGTGACCTCGACCGAGACGGCCAGGTCGACCACGGCGTCACGAGCGTGAAGCAGCACGTCGACCGGGTCGCGGACAAGGTCAAGGGGCTGCTTCGCTCCCGGGATTGAACGCTCCGCCCACCATCGGTGCGCCGAGTAGGTTCAGGCCGGTCGTGGTCGTCACGACCTGGCACCTCGCGGCGCGCCCGTCGCCCGTCCACCCCCACCAACCCCAGCACGCGAGCACACGTGGAGCAACGCATGACCGAACCCACCCCCACCCCGCAGGACCGCCTCCAGGTGACCATCGATGAGGCCGACCGCACGACCTTCGTGCTCAACGGCGACCTCGACCCGCACACGTCGCCCTACCTGCAGGAGCGCATCGACGCCACCCTGGCCGAAGGCGCCACCGTCGCCGTGCTCGACGTCGGCGACGTGAGCTTCGTCGACTCCGCCGGCCTGCGCGTGATCGCCGACACCCACCGCCGGCTGATGACGGCCGGGGGCGGCCTGGTGCTGCGCAACCCGTCCAAGGGCCTCGAGAAGCTGCTCTCCGTGACGGGCCTCTCCGACCACGTCACCATCGAGCACTGATGCCGGCGGGCGCAGCAGCGCCCCGGCAGTGGGCGAACGGTCAGACCTGGGTGGTGCAGCGGATGACGAGCACGTCACCCTCGACGTCGACGTGGACATCGTCGACGAACGCCGACACGAGCAGCAGCCCGCGTCCGCCGGTGCGGAGCGGATCCTCGAGGTCCCAGTCGACGTCGGGCACGGCGAGCTCCTCCACCCGGTTGGCGACCTCGAGCACGATGCGATCGTCCTCGACCCATGCGCTCACCGTCGCCGCCTCGGCGCCCTCCGGCGTGCCACGCACGGCGTTGGCGCCGAGCTCGCTGATGACCACCGACAGGTCCTCGATCCGGTCCTCCGAGGCCGTGACCCCGGCCAGCCACTCCACGAACGACTCACGCACCGCGGCGAGAGCGGCCAGCGACGACACGGGTCGCACAGGAAAGCGGCGGGTGGAAGGTTGCAACGACATCTCGATCAACGGGCCACGTACCCGAGCCCCCAGCACTGTAGAACGGAACGATCATGCCTGACCTACCCAGCCGAGCAACAGCCAAGCTGACCGTCCCGGCGACCACCGCGTACCTCCGCCACGTCCGGATCATGGCCGCCACCATCGCCGACGACTGCGCCTTCGACGTCGAGGCCATCGAATCACTCCGGGTCGCGGTCGACGAGCTGTGTGCGCTCGCGATGGCCGACGCCACCGAGACCGCCGAGCTCACCATCTCCATCACCACCACCGACGGCGGCATCGAGCTAGACGGGCGCTGCGCGCCCGTCACGGAGGAGCCGATGCTCGATCCGATCGCCGAGCAGCTCCTGCGGGCCGGCTCCAGCCACCACGCCCTCCGCCTCGAAGGCGACACCGTGCACCTCGAGCTGCGCGCCGCACGGACGACAGCTGGCGTCGACGGTGGCCGCTGAGACCCAGGACCGCTTCGTCGAGTACCAGACGTCGCGGTCCCGCCGATTGCGGAACCGGCTGGTCGAGGACAACCTCGAGCTGGTCGAGTACTACGTCAGCCGCTACGGCAAGGGCCACATGGAGGCCGACGACGTCCGCCAGCAGGCGCTGATGGCGCTCATCAAGGCGGTCGAGCGCTTCGACCCCGAGGTCGGCGTGACGTTCAAGACCTTCGCCAACCGGACCATCGAGGGCGAGCTCAAGCGGCTGCTCCGCGACAAGGGCTGGTCGGTCCGTCCGCCGCGCAGCCTCCAGGAGCTGGCCGTGCAGGCCCGCCGCCTGGAGCCCGAGCTCACCCAGGAGCTCGGCCGCGCCCCCCGGGTGCAGGAGCTCGCCGACCGCCTGGACGAGTCCACCGACCGCGTGCTCGAGGCGCTCTCGGCGGGCGCGTCCTACCGGGCCGACAGCCTCGACGCGCCCATCGGCGACGGCAGCACCACCAAGGGCGCCATGATCGCCGGCAGCGACGGCGACATGGGGCACGTGGAGACGCGCATCGACGTGGAGGCGCTGCTCGAGGGTCTCGACGAGCGGGACCGCACCATCATCGAGATGCGCTTCGTGCACCGTCGGAGCCAGCAGGAGATCGCCGACGAGCTCGGCGTCTCCCAGTCCTACCTCTCCCGCCTGCTCCGCAAGACGCTCGCGACGCTCCGCGAGCAGGCCGAAGCCCAGATGGACCAGTAGACGGGCCGGCGGCCGGCACTGGTCTGGGCCTGCCGAGATCAGCTCCTGGCGCGGTAGGAGGACCGGGAGCCCACGTGCTCCTTGTTCAGGCGCTTCCCCAGGTGCAGGCCCTCGAGCAGGAACTCGACCGCGGCGGCCATGGCGGCGGCCGACTCGTCGCCGTCGGTGAGGCCGACGACCTGGGCCTTGAGCCCGGGCATCTCGTGGGCGAGGGCGGCGAGGGCGGCCGAGGAGATGTCGTCGCCGGCATCCACGATGCGGCCCTCCTCGAAGGCGTCGATGACCTCACGCAGCATCGCGGGGTCGGTCCGCTCGCGGAACACGCTGAGCACGGCCGACTTCACCAGGTGCTCGGCGATGGCCTCGTCGCGGCCGTCGTCGAGGGACTCGATCTCGATCTTGCCCATCGTGGACGCGGCCAGCGCATCGAGGTCGGAGACGCGCGGGACGACGACGTCCTCGCCGTGGCGCAGGGCCCGCCGGGCGGCGTTGGCGATGAGGACCTCGTGGTTCGAGACCGTGAGGCGCACCGACACGCCGGAGCGCTGGTTGACGTGGGGCGACTGGCGGGCCAGGTGCGACAGCGTGGCCACGATCTGGCTCATGTACTCCGGCATCGCGGCGTGGATGCCCTCGGCCTGCAGCGGCCGGGACTCCTGGGCGGCGATGACCATCTCGGTCTCGACGTCGAGGGGGTAGTGGGTGCGGATCTGGCTGCCGAAGCGGTCCTTCAGCGGCGTGATGATCCGGCCGCGGTTGGTGTAGTCCTCCGGGTTGGCCGAGGCGACGAGCATCACGTCGAGCGGGAGCCGGACCTTGTAGCCACGGATCTGGACGTCGCGCTCCTCGAGCACGTTGAGCAGGCCGACCTGGATGCGCTCGGAGAGGTCGGGCAGCTCGTTGATGGCGAAGATGCCACGGTTGGTGCGAGGCACCAGGCCGTAGTGGAGCGTGAGCTCGTCGGAGAGGTAGCGGCCCTCGGCCACCTTGATGGGGTCGACCTCGCCGATCAGGTCGGCGATGGAGGTGTCGGGGGTGGCCAGCTTCTCGCCGAAGCGCTCGTCGCGGTGGACCCAGTCGATCTCGGTGTCGTCACCCATCTCGGCGACCAGGTCCCGGGCGTAGCGCGACACCGGGTGGGAGGGGTCGTCGTTGATCTCGGAGCCCTTGACGACCGGCATCCACTCGTCGAGCAGACGGGTGAGCGAGCGAATCATGCGGGTCTTGGCCTGGCCGCGCTCGCCCAGGAAGACGACGTCGTGGCCGGCCAGCAGTGCGTTCTCCAGCTGGGGCATCACCGTCTGCTCGTAGCCGAGGACGCCCTCGAACAGGGGCTCGCCGGCCCGGATCTTGGCCACGGCGTTGCGACGCACCTCCTCCTTCACCGGCCGGGACTCCCAACCGGACTCCCGGAGCGCGCCGAGGGTGGACGGGAGGCTGGACGGTGCTGCCATGGGGCCAACCTATCCGGCACCCCAGGGGCCACGACCTGCCCTCGTAGGCTCCGCCGACGATGACCCTCCCCGACCGCTGGCTCGCCGCGCCCGCCGACGAAGACCTGCGCCGCACCTTCGCCGACGCCGACCTGGACGAGTCGGGGTGGGAGCCGATCACCGTCCCCGGCCACTGGCGCTCGACCGCGGCGTTCGCCGACCACGACGGACCCCTGCTGCACCGCGCCCGCTTCGAGCAGTCGCCGGGCGCGGGTGACCGCCGCTGGTGGCTGCGCTTCGACGGCGTCTTCTACGAGGGCGACGTGTGGCTGGACGGCACCTACCTCGGCGCGACGGAGGGCTACTTCTTCGCCCACGAGTTCGAGGTCACCGAGCAGCTCCGGGCCCGCAGCGAGCACCAGCTCGCGGTGGAGGTCGGGTGCTCCCCCCAGACCAACCGGTCCCACAAGCGCAACATCACCGGCGTCTTCCAGCACTGGGACTTCATGGACCCGGCGTGGAACCCGGGCGGCATCTGGCGGCCCGTCCACCTCGAGGAATCGGGGCCCGTCCGCATCCGCCACCTCGTGACCCGTTGCGTGGAGGCCAGCCCGGCGCGGGCCGTGCTCGCCCTGACCGCCGACCTCGACGCCACCGAGGCCACCGACGTGCACCTCCGCACCACGGTGGGTCCGGTAGACCACGGCACCGACCGCTCGCTGGCCGCCGGCGCCAACACGGTGGAGTGGACGGTCACCGTCGACCGGCCGCGGCTGTGGTGGCCGCACGCCCTCGGCGAGGCCCACCTCGAGCAGACGTCGGTCGAGGTCCGCCTGCGGGACGCCGCCGGCAGCCACGTGTCCGACCGGCGTCGGTTCCGCACCGGCCTGCGTCAGGTGGCGATGCGCAAGTGGGTTCTGTCGGTCAACGGCGAGCGCCTGTTCTGCAAGGGCGCCAACCTGGCCCCGACCCGCATGGCCCTCGGCGACGCGACGCCGGCCGAGCTGGCGGCCGACGTCGAGCTGGCCAAGGACGCCGGCCTCGACCTGCTGCGCGTCCACGGTCACGTGGGTCGGCCGGAGACCTACGACGCCGCCGACCGAGCCGGGATGCTGCTGTGGCAGGACTTCCCCCTCCAGTGGGGCTACGCCCGCTCCATCCGGCGCCAGGCCCAGCGCCAGGCCGCCGAGATGGTGGCCATGCTCGCCCACCGCCCCTCCGTGGCGGTGTGGTGCGGGCACAACGAGCCGATGGGCCTCGACGTCGCGCCCGGGTCCTTCACCGAGCCGCACCGCATGGCCGCCCTGGGGCTCCGGGTCCTGGCCTCGCAGCAGCTGCCGACGTGGAACAAGACGGTGCTGGACCGCTCCGTGAAGCGGGCCATCCAGGCCGCGGACGGCACCCGGCCGGTGATCAAGCACTCCGGCGTGCTGCCCCGCCTGCCCACGCTCGAGGGCACCGACAGCCACCTCTACTTCGGGTGGTACTGGGGCGATGAGCGGGACCTCCCCGGCTTCGCCCGGGCCCTGCCCAGCCAGGTGCGCTTCCCCACGGAGTTCGGCGCCCAGGCGGTGCCCGAGACCGACGACTTCGTGGATGCCGGGGCGTGGCCGGAGCTGGACTGGGACCGGCTCGCCGCCACCCACAACCTGCAGCTGGCCCTGCTCGACCGCCACGTGCCCCGCGACGGCCACACCTACGAGTCGTGGAAGGCCGCGACCCAGGCGTACCAGGCCACGCTCGTCCGCCACCACGTCGAGACGCTGCGTCGCCTCAAGTACCGACCCACCGGCGGCTTCTGCCAGTTCGCCTTCGCCGACGCCCACCCCGGCATCACGTGGTCGGTGCTCGACCACGAGCGGGTGCCCAAGGCGGCCCACGCCGCGCTGGTGGCGGCGTGCCGACCCGTGATCGTGGTCGCCGACCGGCCTCCCGCCACCGTGACGCCGGGGGAGGCGCTCGCGCTCGACGTGCACGTGGTGTCCGACCGTCGCCACGACCTCACCGGGAGCGTCGACGTGGAGGTTCGCTGGGCGGGCGGCGGGCACCGGTGGGCGTTCGAGGGTGAGGTCCCCGCCGACTCCTGCGTTCGGATCGGCACGGTCCAGCTCGAGGTGCCGGACGCGTCCGGTGAGCTGGTGCTGGTGCTGCGCGGGCGCCTCGGGGACGACCGGGTGGCCAACGAGTACGGGACGACCATCACCGCCTGACCCGGACGCCGCGGTGATTGCCCCCCGGAACGGGGGTGCGGGTACCGTGCGAATCCATGCAGACCATGGAGCAACCAGCCTCCTCAGGGGGTGCGGGTGCTGGCGTGCAGCCGGTGAACCCGCCGCGGCGTCCGGCCCCGTGGCCGGTGGCCTTCTACCGGTCCGGCGTCGGCAAGAAGTGGGTGATGGCCGTCACCGGCATCATCCTCATGGGCTTCGTCTTCGGCCACATGGTGGGCAACCTCAAGATGTACCAGGGCGCCCACGCCCTCAACGTCTACGGCGAGTTCCTCCGGGAGCTGCTCTACCCGCTGCTCCCCCGCACGCTGACGCTCTGGATCATCCGCATCGGCCTGATCCTCGCCTTCGTGTTCCACATCCACGCTGCGGCCAGCCTCACCTTGATGAACCGCCGGGCCAACGCCGGCGGCTACAGCTCCAAGCGCGATTGGCAGGCGGCGAACGCGGCGAGCCGGTCGATGCGCTACACGGGCATCGTCATCCTCGCCTACCTGATCTGGCACCTGGCCGACTTCACCTGGGGCTGGGTCAACCCCGACTTCGTGCGGGGCGACGTCTACCGCAACGTGCAAGCCAGCCTCAGCAACGCGGTGCCGGCGGCCATCTACGTGCTGGCCACCATCGCCCTCGGCGTGCACCTGTACCACGGGTCCTGGAGCCTCTTCCAGAGCCTCGGCCTGAACAACCCCAAGTACAACAGCTGGCGGCGGATGTTCGCCCTGGGCTTCGCCGGCATCGTCACCCTCGGCAACCTGAGCTTCCCGCTCGCCGTCGTCTCCGGTGCCGCCTCCGACGACGTCTGCTACGAGCAGGACGGTCGCATCCTCAGCTGCGAGACGGTCTTCGCCGAAGCGCTCGAGGACGGCCGCCTCAGCGTCGAGGACTACGACTCGCTCAGCGACAGCGAGCGCCACAAGATCATCAAGGCCTACGAGGCCAACGAAGAGCTCCGCTTCGAGGAGGCGTCGTGATCGGCAACCTGGACTCCGCCGTCCCTCCGGGGCCCATCGGCGAGAAGTGGACCCAGCACAAGTTCGACATGAAGCTGGTGGCTCCCAACAACCGCCGCAAGTTCGATGTCATCGTCGTGGGCACCGGCCTCGCCGGCGCCGCCGCCGCCGCCACGCTCGGCGAGCAGGGCTACAACGTCAAGGCCATCACGTACCACGACTCGCCCCGGCGGGCGCACTCGATCGCCGCCCAGGGCGGCATCAACGCCTCGAAGAACTACAAGAACGACGGCGACTCCACCTATCGCCTCTTCTACGACACCGTGAAGGGCGGCGACTACCGCTCCCGCGAAGCCAACGTCCATCGGCTGGCCGAGGTGTCGGGCGACATCATCGACCAGTGCGTCGCCCAGGGCGTGCCCTTCGCCCGCGAGTACGGCGGCATGCTCGACAACCGCTCCTTCGGTGGCGCCCAGGTGTCGCGCACCTTCTACGCCCGGGGCCAGACCGGCCAGCAGCTCCTGCTCGGCGCCTACCAGGCGCTCATGAAGGAGGTGCACAACGGCACCGTCGAGCTGATCACCAAGACCGAGGTGCTCGACCTCGTCGTCAAGGACGGCGTCGCCCGCGGCGTGGTCACCCGCGACCTGCGCACCGGCGAGGTGGCCCGTCACTCGGCCCACGCCGTCCTGCTGTGCACCGGTGGCTACGGCAACGTGTTCTACCTCTCCACCAACGCCAAGTACTCCAACGCCACCGCGGCGTGGCGGGCGCACAAGAAGGGGGCGGCCTTCGCCAACCCCTGCTTCACCCAGATCCACCCGACGTGCATCCCGCCGTCGGAGGAGTACCAGTCGAAGCTGACGCTCATGTCGGAGTCGCTGCGCAACGACGGTCGGGTGTGGGTCCCGAAGAACCCCGACGAGACCCGTCCCGCCTCGCAGATCCCCGAGGCCGACCGTGACTACTTCCTCGAGCGCAAGTACCCCAGCTTCGGCAACCTCGTCCCCCGCGACGTCGCCTCTCGCAACGCCAAGACGGCGGTCGACTCCGGGCAGGGGGTGGGACCGCGCAAGAACGGCGTGTACCTCGACTTCGCCGACTCCATCAACCGGCTCGGCGAGGACGCCATCCGGGAGCGCTACGGGAACCTGTTCGACATGTACGAGCGCATCACGGACGAGAACCCGTACCAGGAGCCGATGCGCATCTACCCGGCCGTCCACTACACGATGGGCGGTCTCTGGGTGGACTACCACCTGATGTCGAACGTGCCGGGCCTGTTCGTGCTGGGCGAGGCCAACTTCTCCGACCACGGCGCCAACCGCCTCGGCGCCTCGGCGCTGATGCAGGGCCTGGCCGACGGCTACTTCGTGATCTCCTACACGCTCGCCAACTACCTGGCCGGCATCCTCGGCGAGGCTGCGCTCCCGGTGGACGATCCCGCGTTCGCCCAGGCTGAGCGCGACGTGACCGACCGGGTCCAGCAGTTCCTGTCGATCGGCGGCACCAAGTCTCCGGACTGGTTCCACAAGGAGCTCGGCAAGATCATGTGGGACCACTGCGGCATGGCCCGCAACGAGGCCGGCCTGCAGAAGGCGCTCGGCGAGATCCCGGCGCTGCGCGACGAGTTCTACAAGGACCTGCGGGTGCTCGGCTCGGGCGAGAGCCTGAACCAGAGCCTCGAGAAGGCCGGACGGGTCGCCGACTTCCTCGAGCTCGGTGAGCTGATGTGCAAGGACGCCCTGGACCGGGCCGAGTCCTGCGGCGGCCACTTCCGCGAGGAGTCCCAGACCGAGGACGGCGAGGCGCTCCGCGACGACGACAACTTCTCGTTCGTGTCGGCGTGGGAGTGGACGGGCGATCCCGCCACCTCCATCCGCCACGAGGAGCCGCTCGTGTTCGAGAACGTGGCGCTCACCCAGCGCAGCTACAAGTAGAGGACCCCCTGATGAAGCTCACCCTCAACATCTGGCGCCAGGGCAGCATGCAGGCCAAGGGCGAGATGCGCACGTACCAGCTCGACGACGTGTCCGACGACATCTCGTTCCTCGAGATGCTCGACATGCTCAACGAGCAGCTCATCGCCCAGGGCGAGGAGCCGGTCGAGTTCGAGCACGACTGCCGCGAGGGCATCTGCGGCTCGTGCGGGCTCATGATCGACGGTCAGGCCCACGGCCCGCAGATGGGCACCGCGACCTGCCAGCTGCACATGCGCAAGTTCGCCGACGGCGCCACCATCGACATCGAGCCGTGGCGCGCCGCCGCGTTCCCGGTGGTGAAGGACCTCGTCGTCGACCGGTCGGCCCTCGATCGCATCGTCGAGGCGGGCGGGTACATCACCGCCCCCACCGGGTCGGCCCCCGACGCGAACCTGATCCCGGTGCCGAAGGAGGCCTCCGACGCCGCCTTCGACGCCGCCGCCTGCATCGGCTGCGGCGCCTGCGTGGCCGCCTGTCCCAACTCGGCCGGCCAGCTGTTCACCGCGGCGAAGGTCGAGCACCTCAACCTGCTCCCCCAGGGCCAGGCCGAGCGCGACACCCGGGTGCTCGACATGGTCGACACGATGGAGCAGTACTTCGGCTCGTGCACCAACCACGGCGAGTGCACCGCGGCGTGCCCGAAGGAAATCCCGCTCGACTACATCGCGTTCATGAACCGCGATTACGTCCGGGCCCAGCTCCGCAACCGCAAGCTGGCCGGACAGCGCTGATCGCGCCGTAGCCTCGGTTCCGGGACCGGCGCTGCCAGCCGCTGGCCGGTCCCCAGCACGCCGATGTCGAACCGCACCCTCTCCCACCTGAAGCACGCCGCCGCAGCCACGGCCGCAGGCACGGGCGCGCTCGGCGGCCTCGGCCTGCTGGCCTACGTGCAGGCCCGGCTGGCC
>CAZCJT010000066.1:0-10078 GCA_964498565.1 uncultured Acidimicrobiaceae bacterium | reverse complement strand
GAAGTTGGCGAAGTGGATGGTGAAGTTCTGCTTCGTCGACCAGGACTTCTTCGAGATCGATGTCGTCCGCTACGCGCCGGGCCTGGGCGACAAGGGCATCGCTGCCTATCGAAAGGAGGTGGCTGCGAAGTCGACCGGGTCTGATCGGTCCGCGGCCCGGTACGCGGCGGAGCGGTTGGCGATCCTGGACCGGGACGTGGACGCGCTCGTGGAGATTCTGGGTGGGGATCTGTCGTCGCCGTACCAGTACCAGCGGGTGGCCGAAGCCATGGTCGAGCTCGACCTGCCCGATGAGGCCCTTCGTTGGGCCCGGGACGGGATCGAGCGGACCAGTGGTTGGCAGGTAGCGAAGCTCTACGACCTTGCGGCCGAGCTGCTCTCGGATCGTGGCGAGGTTGCAGCGGTGCGCGACCTTCGTCACAGCCAGCACGAGCGCATGCCGAGCTCGACCACCTACGGCCTGCTGCGGGCAGCGGCAGAGGCGACCGGTGGGTGGGACGGGTTGCGGGTCGGTGCCCGTGAGGTGCTCGGGGCCCGGGACCGGGTCGGGCTGGTCGACGTGCTCCTCGATGACGGCGAACCCGACGCCGCATGGGCTCTGGCGACGGCAGAGCCGGCGTGGGAGGTGGGGGAGCATCGGTGGAAGCGTCTCGCTGAGGTCCGGGTAGCGACGCATCCGGCGGATGCCATGGCGGTCTGGTTCCGGCTCGTCGACGAGGTGCTCACGACGACGGACAAGCGGGCGTACCAGGCTGCGGTCCGGTACATGAAGGCAGCAAAGAAGGCAGCCATTGCCGCTGACGCGATGGTCGAGTTCGAGGTGCGGGTTGCTGGGTTGCGCGAGACGCACCGCCGCCGCCCGTCGTTGATCGCGAGGTTCGACAAGGCCGGGTTCACCTGAGCGATGCCGGTCCCGGTGCGTGGGGATGACGGCCGGTTCTCCCATCTGCGGGCCTCGATCACTCGTACACTCGGGAGCGTGCGTCAGGCGACCTACGTCGATGGGCTGTGGAACGGTAGGCCCGTGGGGGAGTGGATCCCCGAGATCGTCGAGGATGTCGTCGAGGGCTTCGACCCTGCCCGGGTGATCGTGTTCGGCTCGGTTGCCCGAGGCGAGGCTGGCGTGGACAGCGATCTCGATCTGCTCGTGCTCTTCGATGATCTGGTTGCTGCCGATCGTCGACGGCTGATGGGTCGGATCCGCACGGCGATCGACGCGCCGGTTCCGATCGATGTTCTGGTCGCCGAGGTGTCGGAGTTCGAGGCGGACAAGGACGTGAACGGCTCGCCCTATTACTGGCCAGCCAAGGACGGGCGCGTCGTCTATGACCGATCCGCAGTCTGACGTCGACGTCGCGACGCGGTGGTCGCGGGAGGCGGCCGAGGAGCTTCGAGCAGCGGAGGTCGTCGCCGCCCACGAGGAGCTCCCGGATCGGGTGGCCGGCTTCCATGCTCACCTCGCTGCGGAGAAGGCGCTGAAGGCCGAGCTCATCCGGCTCGATGTCGAGGTGCCCCGCATCCACGACCTGATCGGTTTGCATCGCATGCTCCCCGAGTCGGAACAGGGACGCTTCGACGGGAGCGACCTCGAGGCGCTGAACCCGTGGACGATCGAAGGTCGGTACCCAGCAGACCTGCCCGATTCCGATCGCTCGATGATCGAGGAATCGCTGGCAGCAGCTCGGCGGGTCCTAGGACGCCGCGACCATCGGTGACGTCGGCGATGTCTAACGAGATGTCTAACGAACACCGCCGTACAGGCCGATTCCGTACGCACCGGCTGGACGGGTCGTCACGAGAACTCCCTGCTCAGGGCCACTGAAGGAAGCTCGGCGATACGGGCTGGACGGGGTTCGCTCATAACCCGAAGGTCGCAGGTTCAAATCCTGCCCCCGCCACCAACGAGTGAGTGAAGGCCCAGGTCAGCGACCTGGGCCTTCGTCATTGGTCCGGGCGTTCCTCCGGGGTCAGGCGGTGTTCCTCCCACCGTTCCCACGACGTTCCTCCGACTCGGCACGGGTCGAGGGAACGGGCTCGGCGAGGCGTTCGAAGCGGGCGGCGGCGTCGGCGCCCATGCCGGGCAGGAGGTGTTGGTAGGTCTGGATGGTGTGAGCGATGTGGGCGTGGCCGAGCCGCTCGGACACGACCTTGACCGGCACGCCTTCCTTGATGAGCAGGCTCCCGTGCGTGTGCCTCAAATCGTGGAACCGCAAGGTTGGTACGCCGGCGTTGGCGACGATGCGCCGGAACGTCTGATATAGCGCGTGGGGGTGGATCGGCTCGCCGTTGCCGTCGGTGAACATCCAGTCCTCGTCGTTGTCGATGCCGACAGCGGTGAACTCGGCGGCCTGGAACGCTCGCCATCCGCCGAGCACGGTGAGGGTGGTGTCGTCGAGGTCGATGCAGCGCCGGGCGGTCTTGGTCTTGCCTCGGGTCTGGTGGAGGTCGTAGCCGACGGCGACGAGACCGCGGTTCAGTGCGATGCGCTTCTTGGCGACGTCGAGGTCGGGCCACTTGAGGCCGAGGACCTCGTTGCGGCGCATGCCGGTCATGGCGGTGAGCCACAGGATCGGAAAGAACCGGTGCCCGGCGGCGGTGCGCAGGAACAGCCGGAGCTCTTCGTCGGTCCAAGCCTTGCCCTCGGTCTTCTGCAGCGACCGCTGCTTCGGCGCCCGGGCCAACTCGGCCACGTTCCGGGTCACCAGCCCACGGCGGACGGCGTCGTCGAGCGCACCGCGGATGCGCAGGTGGATCTCATACACGGTCTTGGGCGAGAGGCCTTGGCCCTCGGCCGGATGGAGGAGCCTCTCGTAGAGTCCTTCGATCTGCTGGAACCGAAGCCGCCGCAGTTGGATGCGACCGAGGGTCGGGATGATGTGGCGGTGCACGTTGCGCTCGTAGCCCCGGTAGGTGCTGGTGGCGAGGTGCAACTTCTTGGCCGGCAGCCACTGGTCGGTGAGGTAGGCGCCGAAGGTCAGCGACCGCCGCGTGTCGTCCCCACGTGCCTTGTCTGAGCCGAGCTTCTTGGCGAGGCGCTCGGCTTCGTCCCGGTCGGCGCCAGCGGGGTGCCAGGTCCGCTTCTCCTTGCCGGTTACCGGATCGACCCCTTCGTAGATCACCACGTAGAACCGGCCGCGGCGTCGGGCGATGTATCCACTCATGTCGTTCCTCCATCTCGGTGTGGGTTCCGCCGATCGGAACCCGGAGGAACACTCGGTAGAACACGCGGGCGGTGCTTCGCTCGACCGGCGGTTGATCGCGAAGTACCTGGTCAGGGTGCTACCGGTCGCGGATACGACTCGTGGGAACGCGGTGCCGGCCTGGAACGCCCTTCGCATGGCCTTCGCCAGGGTGGACCGGTCCTACGGTGGGGACGTGATTCCGGAGACTGATGTCGCCAGGGCCCGCCGCTGGCTGGGGACCCGCAACGATTCGCTGCCGGAACGAGCACGGGATCAGGTTCGGTACGAACTGGACGTCGCAGATCGGCATCTCACGGTCGTGGAGTGTCGGGCGCCGTGGCGGGCTGGGCCCGACGGCGAGTGGACACGGTTCCCGATCGTGCGGTTCCACTATGTGAAGACGCGTCGGGAGTGGTCGACGTACTGGCGGGACCGGAACCTGAAGTTCCATCGCTACGACCCGTTCCCGCCTACCTCGACGCTCGACGACCTCCTGGCCGCCGTCGACGGGGACCGGTCGGGGATCTTCTGGGGGTGACGTGGTGACGTCGTGGGTCGATCCCGAGGACGGGCTATGCGAGCTGCTGGCACTGGGAAGAGCGCCGACCGCGGACGCGCTGCACCGGGTCCTCGTCCTGTCCCGCCCGGTTCGACAAAGCACGGACACGATGGAGCCTCTGTGGCTGTTGCACCGGATCTCCGAGACCGAACCCGAGGAGGCGCTCACCACCGCGTTCCTGCTGCTGACCGACCACCGGTGGCGCAAGGGCGTGTCGCAGCTGGTCCGACGCATCGAGGACTCCGGCTGCATCGACAAGACCGATCTGGATGAGCTGGCGGAATCCTTCCTCGCCGCGGAGCGCGTCCTGTACTGGGTGGTCCCCGACGGTTGGTTCGGTGACGAGCAGATCATCGTCACGGACTTCGACGAGGCTCCGGGCGACGACGGCGACGTCAACGGCGAGGCCGGAGACGCGGATGAGCCGCCCGACGAGAATGGAGCGTGCGTGGCACGACAGGTGCACCCGCCACTGCGCCGGTGGGCGGCAGCACGACTGGTCGCACGGGGCCTGGCAGAGGTCGAGACGCTGATCGAGCGGATCGACGCTGTCGATGCTCGGGCTGCGGCAGCGATTATGGCCGGGTTCGTCGATGTGATCGACCGAGCGGATGGGGTGGCCCGTGACCGATTGATCGACATCGCGGCGGGTTGGCCGGACCACGGTGTGCGTCGTGCCGGGATCGAACTGGTTGCCGCTCGCGACGGAGTCGTGGCTGCGCACGACCTGGCAGTTCGGGATCCGAACGCCCGCATTCGCGAGTGGGCTGCGACACTCCTGGCCGAACCGATGCCCGAAGCCGACCCGGCTAGCCAAGACCGGGCTTCAGTAGGTCACCAAGACGGTGGAGGTCATCGGGACGACCAGCAATCCCTCTTCTGAAGCTGATTCCAACTGGGTCAGTCTGTGCTGCGAAGGCTTGGGTCGGTGCCGTCGCTGAGGGCGACGCCGGGGAGCTGGAGACACTCGGCTCGGAGGTGGTCGCGGTGGCGGCCGGGTTGGTCGGCAGCCTGGAACACGGCGGCGGCCACGTCGGGCCGGTTGCCGGCGATGGCCGATTCGGCGAGCGCGACGATGGGCCGCCAGTGGTCGGAGCCGAGCAGGCGCGCCGTGTCCACGTACTTGGTGTAGCGGCGTCCGGCGAGGTGGAGCCACGCCACCAGTTGGACGGCTTCGTCGGCCTGGTGGTCTTCGTAGGCGGCTCGGTACTCCGCTTCGAGGGCGAGGAGGATGGTCTCGATGAGTTCGGCCTGCCCGGGCGGGACCCACCGGAACGGGAGGGTGTCGTCTTCGTAGGTGAGGGCGTGGGTCTCGCACACCATGAGCTCGCACAGGTCCTGCCAGTAGTCGACCGGGTCCATGCCCGCGGTGGCCCAGTCGATGGCCAGGTAGGTCTTGAACGCTTCGAGGCGCAGCTCGCCGATCACCCCGTGGGAGTCGTCGCCCCGGTGGGCGAGTTCGAGGCCGACGGTGTGGAAGGCCCGGTAGAGGGCGAGACGATCGGGCAGTGTGCGGCGGGGACCGTCGAGCTTGGCGAGCCGGTCCCGTAGACGGCGGGGGACGTCGAACGAGCGGCCCTTGGGGACGAAGGTGTCGCTTCGTCGGCCGGCGAGGCGTTCGTAGAACTGGTCGGGGTTGGTCGGGAACTTCTGCCAGTACCCATACCGGGCTCGTTGTTCGAGCCGCCGGGCCGGGGTGTCACGCATGGCGTCGGTCATGGCCCGGCCGTCGAGGGCCTGTTCGAGGACCTTGCGTCGCGCCTTGACCAGGACTCGCTTGTCCGCCTCGTCGGCCTCGGCGAGGTCCCCGAAGTCCAGCCCGGCTGCATCGAGACGGGCACGAAGATCAGCGAGGTGGCTCAGCTTGGCCTGCGTGTCGGCGCGTCGATGCAACGACGAACGGAGCGTGGTCTCGTGCTGAGTCCGAAGCGCGTCGGGATCACCTTCGAAGTCCCGGGTGACCACGAGCGCGAACCACCAGTCGAAGTGACACCACTCGACCCCGGCGACCGTGGTCCACGCTTCGGCTCCGAATATGGCCGCCCGTCGCGCCTGGCCGGTCATCAGCGGCTCCATCGATTCCGGTAGCGGACCTGTTCGAGACACGCGAGCGAGCCGCTCGAACCCGGGTCGAGCCACAGGCGGGCGGTGAACACAGCGTCGGCCTCATCCCAGGCGCGCTGGCGCCATGCGCACAGTCCGAGGCCGTGGAGACAGCGCAGGAAGGGACGGTTGTCGATCCATCCCCACCCCAACACACCCCCGAAGCCATCGGGCAGCGACGCCTCGGCGACCGCGATCCCGGTCTCGTAGAAACCGCGGGCCGGGCCCGGACCCCGGGTGTCGAATGCGATCAGCCCGAGGTGCCCCCAGGCGTCGACGCAGCGTGGATCCTGTGCGACCAGATCTTCGAGTAGGCCGCGAGCCCGGCGATGGTCGCCGGCCCGATGCCACTCGGCGGCATCGACGATCGGATCGCTGTCCCAGTCATCGGCCTCGACACCGGGGATAACCTGATCCATCTCGTAGCACGGTCGTGGCCCGGCGTCGATCACCTCCTCCCAAAGCGGATGCAGCTCGTCGCCGGGCTCACCCCAGTACTCCTCGGCTGGATCCCACACGCGCCGCTCGTGCAGCGCCAGTGGTTCGGTCACCTCGATGTCCACCGACGACAGGCTTCGATACCGCCACCCGCTGCCCGCACTTTGTCGCGGGCGGGGCAGTGGGGCGACGCCCGACCATCGTCGGTAGGCGTCCAGAAGTTGTCGCGTCAACACCGGCATCAAGCCGGTGGGGACGACGTCGACCAACGACAGGAGATGATCGGCGCCGTCTCTTCGGCAGATGGCGACCAGGCCCCGGCGCTCGTGGCCGGGGAAGTCCACGCCCATCACCTCCACCTCGGCACCGACCACGGTCGCGCGGAATGGGAACCGGGCCTCGTCCTCGAACCACTGCCAGAACGCGCTCAGCTGCTCGTAGTCGCCGTACGCGTCCACCGTCACCCGCTCGACCAACTCATCGATCGCATCAGCCACGGCGACCCACTCTAGCGGACATGAGTCTTGACTCATTATGAGCAACGCCTCATACTGGGCTGGTGTGGGAGGTCGAGGTCACCGATCAGTTCGTCGAGTGGTGGCGAGGCCTCACCGTCGACCAACAGGAATCTGTCACCGATCGCGTGGATCTGCTCGCCGATCGGGGGCCGGATCTCGGTCGGCCCGTGGTCGACCGGATACAGGCCTCACGTCACCACAACATGAAGGAGCTGCGGGCCGCGAAGGAAGGCGCATTGCGGGTGCTGTTCATGTTCGACCCTCGCCGACAGGTGATCCTGCTGGTCGGCGGCGACAAGAGCGGAGCGTGGAACGACTGGTACGCCTGGGCGGTGCCTCTCGCGGACGATCTCTACGACGAGTACCTCGAGGAACTGAAGGGTGAAGGACTGATCTGATGGCACGAACCAAGTTCTCCGAACTCCGCAAGGAGGTCGATGCCCGCCCCGGAGCGGCCGAGCGACTGGCCGCCAAGCGGGCCGAGACGCTCGAGGAGATCCGACTGTGGGAGCTCCGTCACGCCGAGGCCGTGAGTCAGGCCGAACTCGCCGGACGGTTGGAGGTCACCCAGGGTGCGATCTCGAAGCTCGAGCACTCCGAAGACGTTCGCGTCTCGACACTGCGCCAGTACCTCGAAGCCCTCGGCGCCCGTCTCGAACTCGTCGCCGTCTTCGACGACGAAGGACGAAGCGTGCCCATCCATCTCGGCAAGGACACCGCAGCCTGAACGAGACCGAAGAAGGAATGGGCAGCGCACCACTGCCATCGGGCCGGATGGGCCGGTGGACGCGGTAAGCCCAGAACTCAGTGACGCTTGCTTCGCTGGGCCGCCCGACGCTCGGCTCGGTTCATGTGACGCTGCTCGGGGATCTCGGCTCGCTCTCGTTCCCACGACTCCGGCAGAGCTTTGAGAGCAGCGCGGGTCTCGTCGAGATCATGCGGTCGAGCCTCGACGAGCGCCGCGTACACGCCGGCGCTGGCCACGGACGCCAGCATGTGCAGGATCTCGTGCCGGTCATAGCCGGCACCGATCAACCGCTGCGCGGTCTCCCATACCTCAGCTGGATCGTCATCCCAGAGCTGATTGGCGACGACCTCGTGCATCGAGATGTGCATCCCCGGGCTCATCGTCTGGCCGTCGATGTGGATCTCCGAGCGCCCGGCATCGATAGCCGCTGCGAGATCGGGGTGTTCGGCGAGGATGAGGATCCGCCGTTCGTCTGCGTCCGCCGGGAGAGACGCAAGGTCGATGCCGTTGAACTCTCCGCTCGCCTGTGGTGCCACGAAGTCTCGTCGTTCCGGTCCGGTCACCTCCGCCACGTTAGGTGAAAGGTGTCGACCTCTGACCTGTGGTGGTGCGGAGGGTCACGGTCACAACCGTCTTTCCACCCGCTGCACGCGCTCGCCAATGGTTGACCTGCACAACGCCTCGGAAGATCCGGCTCTCTGCCGTCCAGCTACCGTCCGCCTCGTGTCGTCGGATGAGCCCTACGTCCGGTTGCCGGACCGGATCGACCTGTCCCTCGCCGAGGCTGGCGAGATGCTCGAGGTGCTCGACGTCGCGGTGGCCACAGCGAGGACGGACGGCGAGCGCAGCGCCGCCCGTGACGCCGCCGAGATGATCACGGCCAAGCTCTGGCCTGAACTCGGCGACCTACTCGACGACGACGAGGCGTAGCCTGGAGAACGATGACCACGCGGCTCATGGAGGACGGCATCCGCTCACCGGAGGCGGCCGAGCGTCTTGGGATCCGCGGCCGTGACGTCTACATGATGCTCTTCGCCGGTGAGCTCGACGGCGGCCCCGACCGCGATGGTCTCGTGTACTTCGACGAGGCCTCGATCGACCGGTATCTGGAGCGCCACGGCTACGGCGTCGTGGCCGAGACTTCTGAGATGTGAATCACTCGCGTGACTGGGATTTGGCCGCGCGAGGTCGGGGGCGTAGCCCCCGGTCGGGGCAAGGCCCCGACGACATCGCTGGTGGTGGTCAGGCTGCGGGTTCGAGGGTGACCTTGTGGCCCATGGCCTCGAGCTGACGGACGAGGCGACGTTGGCGAGCTTCGCTGTTGCGGCGCTTGTCGAAGTAGTCGGCGCCGAGGTCGTCGTAGACCTCGCCGGTGGTGAGCAGGTGCCAGGCGATGACCAGGATCGAGTGGCCGACGGCGACGGCAGCGCGCTGGGGTCCGCGGCGGGCCCGGATCTGGGCGTATTGGGCGGACAGGTAGGTGTTCTTCGACCGGCCCGCTGCTTGGCCGGCTTCGATGAGCGCCTTGCGCAGCCACTTGGAGCCATGCCGGGTCCGTCCGGTCTTTCGTTTGCCAGCGGACTCGTTGTTGCCGGGGCACATGCCCGCCCACGACGCGAGGTGTCCGGCGGTGGGGAAGCGGGACATGTCGGCGCCGATCTCAGCGAGGATCACCTGCGCCGTCCTCGTGGACACGCCCGGGATCGTCACCAACAACGTCACCGCCGCTTCGTAAGGGACCAACAGCTCATCGACCCGATGAGTGAGCGTGTCGATGGTCGCGTCGGCTTGGTCGATGCGGGCCAGCATCGCCCGGCACAACAGGGCGTGGTGTCCGTTGAACCGACCGGCCATCGCATCCTCGAGCTGGGGGATCTTGGAGCGCATCCGTCCCTTGGCCATCTCCGCCAGCACCGTCGAGTCCCGTTCGCCGGCGATGAGCGCTTCGATCATCTCCCGACCCGACTTCGTGAGCACGCTGGACGCGACCGAGGACAACTTCACGCCGGCGTCCTCGAGCACCTTGTGCAGGCGCTGGGACTCGCGGGCTCGTTCCTCGATCACCGACTTGCGGTAGCGGGTCAGGTCCCGCAACGCCCGGAACGGTTCCGGTGGGATGAAGCTCGGTCGGACCAGGCCGTGTTCGAGCAGCGACGCACCCCAGATGGCGTCGGCGACGTCGGTCTTGCGGCCGGGCACGTTGCGCATGTGGCGGGCGTTGATCACCCACACCTCGGGAACCGATGCCTCCAGCACCCAATGCACCGGCTTCCAATAGACGCCGGTCGCCTCCATCCCAACGAGTGTGACCTTGCGTTCAGCGAGCCAGTCGGCCAACACCAGCAACTGCGATGTTGTCGTGGTGAACTCGACGACCTCTTCGCAGCGGCCGCCATGCCCGTCAGGGGTCCTGGCGCATGCCATCACCGTGTCGCGGTGCACGTCCAAGAACGCGCAGCGCTCCACGATCACTTCGGCTCTCCTGACCCCGATGTGGGTGGGATGAGAGCGGAAGCCCTTGTTGTAGCTG
>CAZCJT010000065.1:0-10129 GCA_964498565.1 uncultured Acidimicrobiaceae bacterium | reverse complement strand
GCCGTGTCCGGCGCAGTGGGCGAGCGGACGTCCGTGCGAGGTCCCTCCGCCAGCCACGGGCCGTCGCCGGCTACTCGACGTGGGGCCGGAACGTGGGGATCCGGCCGGTGAGGTCCAGGTGGCCGATCCGCACGCTGCGCTGACCACCGACGGCGTACCCGACAGCGTCCGGCGCCCAGGCGTGCAGACCAGCCATGAGCTCACCGTTCGGAGCGACGAACGTGTCGAGACCTCCGGGCCCTGCCATGTCGCCGGCTGAACCCAACCACGGGCGGTCGTGGAGCACCTTGCGGCAAGGGCCGAGCGGGCCGTCGCAGGAACCGAGCCCGGTCGAGTAGCGGGCGGTCTCCCACGGGCCTGAGGAGTAGAAGAGCCAGAGCCGGCCGTCGTCTCCCGTGACCATGGCGGGGTTCTCGATGAGCGGATCCTCCCAAGCGTGCTCTGCGGTCAGCAGCGGGACTGGATCTCCGGCCAACGCCGTGCCCGCGGAATCCAGCCGAGATGACCACAGCCGGGCGGGGCGGCCGAGGGCGTTCTCGTCCGATTTCCACAGGAGGTAGCTGCCGGTGGCGTCCGCGAAGGGACTGGGGTCGATGGAGCCGCCCAGTCCGAGCTGGCAGACGATCGGCTCCGGCGAGGGCTCAAACGGTCCGTACGGCGACGAGGCGATACCGGTGCCGATGCATTGCCGCCCACTGCCAGCGTGCCAAGCGGTGAAGTACAGGACCCACTCCCCATCGCGCAGTGCGATTGCGGGCGCCCACGTCCGGCCGGGCCGTGCCCAGGGCGGCAGCACCGGCAGGACGTCGACCGGCTTGGACCACGTCGTCCAGTCGGACGAGACCCGCAACGGAACGTTGGATCGCCCTTGCGTGAAGTAGGCGAGGTAGTCGTCGCCCCAGGCCACCAGGTACGGGTCCGGGTTGTCTCGGCGACGCTGCGCGACATCGCTTGCGGTATGCCGAGAGCTCGAGGTCCCTCGTCGACTCGACGCTTCTGGCGCGACCGGCCTTTGCTGATCAAGGTCAAAACGGTCGGCGGTTGGGATGCTCTGCGCGTCTGCGTTCGTCAGCCCGGTCGCAGGCTTCGCTCGTGCATGGCCGGTCGGCCACGCGGCTGCGCCCACCACAGCGACGACCAGCACCACAGCGGCGAGTCGGGAGACCGTCCGAGCGCGCACCGTGGTTGGTCGACTGAACTCCACCAACTCATGATCCCTGCGCGCGGGGGTGGAGGACCCGGGCCCAAGGTCCCGCCGGTCGGGTCGATCGTCCCGACCGGTTGCGCAGCATCTCGGCCACGTCTTCTCGTGTCCGTCGAGCTCGAGCGACCGCGTGTGTCGAGCGGATCCGACGGCCTCGGACACGAAGGTTGGTTCGCTGCGCATGACGGTCGGCTCGGCCGGGTACGTCCGCTTCGTGGACCGTCGGAGCGCACTGGTGCCTATCGTCGCTGCTGTCGCAGCGATGTTGTTGGCACTGGGCGCAGCCACGCTGTCCGGCACCTCGACGGCGCACCGTTCGATGATGGATCACGTCGCCGCCGAGACCGGCGCTAACGACGCACCGGAGGGCGACCACGAGGGCACCCACCCCGGCATGGGCACCCACCTGGCCGGTGCATGCTCCGCGATCCTCGCTGCGGCGTTCATCCTGCTCGCCATACGCCGTCGGTTCGCTGCGATGACCGAGCCGACCGAGCGTCGAAACGTCGAGCCGACGTTGCGTCCGACCGCGGAGCGTCTGTGGGAAGCAGCACGTGGTGAGCCACCCCGGCTCGCCTTGTGCGTCGAGTTGCGTTGATTCCCTCCTGAACCACGGGCCGCGGCCCGTCTCCTGCCGTCTCCGCCCATCGCGGCCCCTGTTGCGTGGCGTGCACACGGCTCTGCACTGGTACACGAGACCAACGCCGGAGATCCCATGGACGCCACGTCGCCGCTCACGGTGACATCCCGTCCCATGCCGAACCGAGGACCCGACGCGGCCCGCCGAGAGCGACACCCCGGCGGGGAGTGCGTCGTCCCCGGCGCCGGTCTGAGCAGTGCGTTCTGGCGCGATCGATCGCCAGGAATCGCGCCACGACAGGCGAGGTCCCGGGGACCGCCCGTCGACCCGCACACAACAACGACATCGCCCGATCACCCAACCGAACCCCGACACGAGGAGTAGCCATGACCCACGCCCGAGCAATGCTCGAAACCCACCCATCCCCCGCCGGCACGCTGTCGACCGACACGCTCGCCGAGATCCTCCACCACCTCGAAGAGTGCGCCCAGACGTGCACCATGTGCGCCGACGCGTGCCTCGCCGAAGACATGGTCGGCGAGCTCCGCCGCTGCATCCGTCTCAACCTGGACTGCGCCGACCTGTGCAAGACCACCGCGGCGGTACTCGGCCGCCAGGTCGAACCCGACACTGCGACCGTGCGAGCGCTCATCGAGGCGTGCCGCGCCGCCTGCGCGGCGTGTGGCAGCGAATGCGCGAACCACGCCGACATGCACCAGCACTGCCGCGTCTGTGCCGAAGCGTGCCAGCGCTGTGAGCAGTCCTGCAGCCAGGCACTCCAGCAGCTGAACGCATAGACGACCGCGTTAGATGTGGCCCGGCCAGCTGCCGCTGGCCGGGCCCGCCACCAGAGCGTCATGTCTTTCATGGAGAGGTGCGATGTCTGAGAGAAGAGTCGAGGGCCAGCCGACGGCGGGCAGCGCCGCGAGCAAGGTGCGGTCGTGACCGCCGCACTGGCACTCACCGGCACCGCGCTCATCGTCGCGGTGCTCCTCGACGTGACCTGGACCACCGTCGCTGCCGGCAGCGGTGCCGGGCCGTTCACGAGCCGGTTGACCCGCATCCTGTGGCAGGGTGCGCTTGCCGTCCACCGACGACGCGAGGGTGGCACCTTCCTCGTCGCCGCCGGAGTCGCGATCGTCGTGTCCGTGCTCGTCACCTGGGTGGCGGCACTGCTCCTTGGCTGGGTGCTGGTCTTCGCTTCCAGCGACGGAGCAGTGCGGGCCGCGTCGACCGGGATTCCCGGCGATCTCGTCGACAGGATCTACTTCGCCGGGTACACGATGCTGACTCTCGGCTTGGGTGACCAGGTGCCAGGTGCTGGGATCTGGCAGCTCGCGACCGTGCTGGCCACGGGCACCGGCCTGGTGCTCGTGACCCTGTCCATCACCTACCTCGTGCCGGTTGCCTCAGCGGTCGTGCAACGCCGCCAGCTCGCCGCCCAGATCACCAGCCTCGGCGGCACCGCACACGACATCGTCCTTCGAGGATGGAACGGCACGGACTTCGGGTCCCTCGGCCAGAACCTGTCGATGCTGCCGTCCAGCTTGCACAAGGTCCGCCTCCAACATCTCACGTACCCGGTGCTGCACTTCTTCCACAGCCAGTCCCGCCACGACGCAGCCGCCATCCACCTGACGAACCTCGACCAAGCCATCGGCCTGCTCCGCTACGGGGTCAGCGACCCGGTGAGTCCGGATGCGCAGACCCTGGCGGCGCTGCAGAACGGGATCGACGAGTTCCTGGCGACCATGGAAGGCACCCACATCACGGACGACGCCCGCCCCATCGCACCAGCATCACTGGAGCCGTTGCGCGACGCCGGCATCCCGACCGATCCATCCACATACCGAGCCCACGTCGACGACACCGAGCGTCAGCGACGGCTGCTCGCCAGCTACCTCCACGACGACGGATGGACCGAGCACGACCTCGACCCCGACAGACGCTGAGCAGTGACTCCCAACCCCCGCACGTCGCTGTCGGCGATCCACCACCACCCGGCGGCCGGTGCCGAAGGGGGCCGGCTCGGTGACAGTCAGTGAGCCGGACCGCTCCCAGGCACACCAGCGCCAGACCGCCGGACCCTGCCCAAGGAGATGGCATGCCCGCAAACCATGAGGAGGAGCGGTGGGTCGCCCACCGGCGCGAAGGTTGGACGGTGAAGAGCGCGGAACGCCGTGCCCCCGTCAGCGTGCACGACGACTTCGACGACGCCCGAGCTGCGCAGGGCGACGACCCTCCCGCGAAGCCGTCGAACCCAGCAGCGGCGTCAAGCGAAGCGGACCATGGGAAGCGTCGGGTGGCCGACATGCCAACTGCGACGCCAGCACGCCCGACCACGGACCCGGTACGACAAGCCACGGTCAACGCCGGGTTCTCGCACACGCTGACCTCGACGAAAGATGCGCTCGTATCCGAAGGGATGCAGGTCATCAGCCAGGTCGACATCCGCGGGGCCGTCGAAGCTGACTGCAGCACGTCGATGAACCCATACGTGGTGCTCGGCGCGTACATCCCCGACGTGGTCGTCGCCACCGTCGACCGGGAATCCGGTGCGGCACTGTTCGCCATGTACACGGTCGTCGTTCGCAGCCAAGGGGAGCACACCACGGTCGTCGAGACCTACAACCCCGCCTCGTTCGCACCCGCCGGCCATGACGACGTACGTCGGGCGGTGGCTGCAGCAGGCGAACGCCTGGAAGCGGCCATCGCCAAACTGGAGTCCGGCGCCTACGACAAGCCCCCGTAGGACTCGCATGTCGTCGCTGCCTACACCGCGTCTGCGCATTACTCCGACTCAGCCCGCCCAGACATCCGTGGCTCAGGGGCGGGTAGCGCAGACCTGCCGGTTGCCCCGACAGCAGGTGGATGCCCCGGCGAAAGCCGACAAGAGCGCCCTCTGCCCCAACCCGCGGATCCGGACCCGTCTGCAGACGCCACCGCCGAGGCCTGGACCCGAGGACACCACAACATCCCGCGGATGTCCCGGCGCGGTCCGTCGATACGTTGACACCCCCATGCCTCGCACGGATTTGAAAGCTCATCCCGTGATCGCCGGCGGTCTCAGCGTCGCCATCACCTCCCCCAGCGCTGCGACAGCGGTCATCCCGCTGCCCGCCCTGGCCGTCTGCTCGCTCGCCATGAACGTCGCCATTCCCATCGTCGGACCGTCCGCGAAGCAGACCGGCGAGCCCAGCGAGATCGACGCGCCGCGCGCTGCCCGCCTCCGCAACGACGTTTCCACCTCGGAGCGCGCCTCGTGAACAGCCGCCACACCCTTCACCGCATGCGACGTCGAACACGCGGCGCCGCCACCTGGCTGATCGGCGGTGGCGTCGCAGCGATCGCTCTTGTCGGCTTGCTCATCGTCATCAACGCAACGGGCTCCGACGACGACGCCCCTGCGGCCGAGAGCGTCTCCCACGTCCACGGCCTCGGCATCGACGCCACCGACGGCGTCCTCCACGTCGCCACCCACAACGGCCTCTACCGCATCCCCGACGACGGGCCAATCGAGCGGATCAGCGAAGACCGGCACGACTTCATGGGCTTCACCGTTGCCGGTCCCGGCCGGTTCCTGGCCAGCGGCCACCCCGGGATCGGGACGGACGCGTTCCAGGAGCTCGACCGGCCGCTGTTCGGGCTGATCGAGAGTATCGACGGCGGACGCACCTGGGATCCCGTCTCGCTGTCGAGCGAGGTCGACTTCCACGGCCTCGAGGCCGTCCACGGAAACGTGTACGGCTTCGACTCGACCAGCGGCCGTCTCCTCGTCAGCACCGACGGCGGCACGACGTGGGACGAACGATCGACCAGGTCGATCGCAGACCTCGCCGTCGACCCGGCCGATGAGGACCACATCGTCGCCTCCACCTCCGAAGGGCTTGCGGAGAGCGCCGACGGCGGGCGGAGCTGGCAGCCGCTCGAGGGACCGCCCATCGTGTTCCTCGACTGGCACACCGAACGCGGCCTGTGGGGCCTCGACGCCGAGGGCACGGTCCACCGGCTCGATAGAGGCAGCTGGCAGGTCGTCGAGGGACTTGCCGGATCCCCGCAGGCGCTGCTCGTGCACGACGACGGCGTGGTCGCAGCGGTTGACGACGGATCTACCGTCATCCGGACAACGGGCGACGGTCAAGACTGGTCCGTGATCTATCGGGACGAAGCAACCGCCTGATCGAGAGCCACACCCGACGCCTCCGGTCGGCAGCGCCCTCCACAGATGCTTGCGGCGCCATGGAGATCGTGACATCTTCACATCCGTGAAGATGTCGAGCCCAGTTCCCACCGTCGACCAGTGCCTCCTTCGGTGCGTCGAACCGGCCCGAGTGGCCGATACGAAGGATCGTCTGATCGACATCGACGCAGCGGAGCGGCAGGCCGAGATCTTCAAGCTGCTCGGTGAACCCGGTCGCCTACGGATGCTGTACGCCCTGTTCGATGCCGGCGAGCTGTGCGTATGCGATCTGGCGGCCACCGTCGATGGCACCGAGACCGCCGTGTCCCACGCCATGCGGCTGCTACGCGCCGCCGGGGTCGTGCGGAACCGCCGTGACGGGCGGATGGTCTATTACCGCCTCGCCGACGACCGCGTACGCGTCCTGCTCGAGCTCGCCCAGCCGGCGGTGACCGGCCCATGACCGACCCCACGATCGCGTTCCTTGATCTGACCCGGTTCACGGCGCTCGCCGACGCGCATGGTGACGAGCTCGCCCTCGACGTGATCGACCGATTCGTCGGCGCCGTCAAAGGCGCGGTCCACGGTCGAGGCCGCGTCGTGAAGACTATGGGCGACGGGGTCCTGCTCCAACTGGCCGGCCCGCACGACGCGATCTCGGTGGCTGACGAGGTGAGCCTGCGTCTCCACAGGACGACCGGCATGCCCGAGCTGACCGCCGGGGTCGCCACCGGCCCGATCGTCGAGCGCGACGGCGACGTCTTCGGGACCACCGTCAACCTCGCCTCCCGGATGGCCGGCCTCGCCGCCGCCGGCGAGCTCCTCGCCACCGACCCAGCCGCACGAGCCGCCGCCGCAGCCGGTTGGCAGGTCGAACCGCTCGGCCTCACCCCCTGATCTGCGGCCTGCACGACCCGTGTGCAGCCACCGCGTCATCCTCTGCGCAGCACAGGGCTGCGACACCGACCCGGTCTGTGGGATGCGGATCAACCCCGGCCCGACCACTCCCAGCGAGGTCGTCAACGGACGGCGCCTGTGGTTCTGCAGCCCGACCTGTCTCGAGCGGCTTCACTCCGCTCCCGAGCGCTACCTGGGTGAGGATGTGATCACGCGTGGCTGACGTGTGCTGTGGCGGAGACACCGGCATGGCCGATATGGACGACACCGTCTCCTTCTGGCATCTCCGTGACGTCCGCCTCGCCGCCCTGTCCGCCTTGTTCCTCTCGGTCGGGCTCGCCGCATCGGTCGGCGGAACCGGTGGCATCAGCAACGTCGCATTCGTCGACGCCCTGGTCGCCGGTGGTGCCACGTTCGTGCCCTCGAGTCTGCGTCGCCTCCTCCGTGGGCAGCTCGGCGTAGGAACCCTCATGGACATCGCCGCGATCGGCGCCCTCCTGCTCGGCGAGCTTGGCGAGGCCCCGTCGTTGGCGTTCCTGTTCTCGATCTCCGAAGCGCTCGAGGACTACGCCATAGACCGCACCCGCCGGGGCCTGCGTGCCCTGCTCGACCTCGTCCCGGAAACGGTGACCGTGCGCCGCCGACGGCGCCGAACAGGAGATCAACCCCGACGTTGTCGGCGGGGTCACCCCAGGTGAGGTAGACGAACCGGTTCCCGGGACGGCCCTGCACGGCCGGACCCATGAAGTCGACCGTCCCGCCCCGGTCAACGAACTCGATCTCGGTGATGAACGTGGCCGAGGTGACGTCGGCGAGAACGACCTGCTCGGGATCGCGCCGCACCTGGATGCCGACATGGACGTTGGTGTAGCCGTCCCCGCACTCGCGTCCTGGGAGGTCGGTGCCAGTGATGCGTAACTCCACCACCTCAGTGTCGCTCAACCGGTGCTGCCGTGCTCGGTGGCGTACCGCCTGCTGCTGGGACCAGCGCGATTGCGAGGGGTTGGAGCAGCCCCGTCATGTCGGGCGGTCGTCCATGGGGCTCGTCCACCACAGTGCGCCGATGGCCTGGGCAGCGCTCAGGACGCGTGTGGCTGCGGGGCGTTCGGCGAAGGGCCGCATCAGCTGGCGGTACCAGCTGGGGCCGTCCGTCCAGCGTCGGACGTGGCGACGGGGCATGGCGGCGGTCACGACACCGTCACCGATGGCGAGCAGAGACGATCCAGGCGACGAGGCGCATGGGAGGGCTTCTACCGATCGGGACGGGTGGGCGATGCTGGCGAGGCGTCTGTCGTCGGCGCACCAAGTCCCGGTTCAGTTTCAGGCGGAGAGCAGTGGTGCGAGGTCGTCCGGGATGGGCATGGGTGCGAACGCGCTGACGTTCGCTCCGCCGGTGTTGCCGAGCGGGTATCGGCCGGACGCGGAGCCCGGTGCGGCCACCAGGAGCCGGAACAGCTGCCCGAGGGCCTCGCTCCGGTCACGTGAGCGCAGGGCGCGGGCCAGCATGGCCACGTGGGTGCGGGTGTGCAGGATCGGGAACGGCTGGCTCAAGATGTGCGCCCGTTCCAGGCGCTGCCACCGGCTGTCCGCATCGCGCTCGGCTCGCGAGGTGGCCATCTCGTGTCGCCACGCCGAGCGAAGTTCGTCCACGTTGCGGGGCCGTGGGTGCCGGGTGGCGTTCATGGGTCTCTCCGGGCGTTGCGGCCGGCGCGGATGCCGTTTGCGATGACGAACAGCTCGGCGATCTCGTGGCTGGCGACGACGGTGGCCAGGCCGAGCACGCCGGTGGCCGCGAGCGGTATCAGGGTCACCAGGATCGCTCCTGAAAGCAGGAGGTTCTGGCGCATGATCCGCCCCGCGCGGCGTGCGTGGGCGAGGACGTCGGGAAGGTGGTGGAGGTCGTCGCCGAGGAGGGCGACGTCGGCGGTCTCGATGGCGACGTCGCTACCGGCAGCGCCCATCGCGACGCCGACCTCGGCGGTGGCCAGGGCCGGTGCGTCGTTGATGCCGTCGCCGACCATGCAGGTTCGGCCGTGGCGGCGAAGGTCGTTGACGGCAGCGACCTTGTCCTCCGGGCGCAGCTCGGCGCGCGTGTCGGCGATCCCGGCGGACTTGGCGAGGGCGGTGGCCGTGCGGGCGTTGTCGCCGGTGAGCATGGCGATGCAGCCGATGCCGAGCCTGCGTAGACGGTCGATAACTGCGGGTGCCTCGGTGCGGAGCTCGTCGCGCACCGCAATGGCACCGAGGAGCTGGCCGTCGTGTTCGACCAGGACGACTGTGCTGCCTGCGTTCTGCTGGTCGGTCACCGTCGCTGCGACCGACCCGGGGTCGATGTAGCCGGGCTTACCGAGCCGGGCCGGGCGGCCCCCGACCGTGCCGGTCACGCCAGCGCCGACGACGGCTTGCACGTCGGCCGCCTCCTCCCGGGGCGTGGTCTCCCGGAGGATGGCGGCAGCGAGAGGGTGCTCGCTGCGGGCCTCGAGGGCCGCTGCGACATCGAGTAGCCGGTCGCGGTCGACGCCGTCTGCCGTAATCACGGCGACGACGGCAGGCTCGTTGCGGGTGAGGGTCCCGGTCTTGTCGATGGCGACGACGCGGATGCCGTCGAGGGCTTCGAGGGCGGCGCCGCCCTTGATTAGCGCACCGTTGCGGGTCGCAGCACCGACGGCGGCGACGACGGTCACGGGGACCGAGATGGCGAAGGCGCACGGCGCAGCGGCGACGAGGACGACGAGGGCCCGCTCGAGCCACAACGACGCGTCACCGAAGGCGGCGCCGGCGATGGCGATGGCGGCGGCGACGACCATGACACCGGGGACGAGGGGACGTGCGATCCGCTCGGCGAGGCGCTGGTGCGACCCCTTGCGGGCCTGGGCTTCCTCGACGATGTGGACGATCCGGGCGAGGGAGCTGTCCGAGGTCGGGGCGGTCACCTCGATCTCGAGGACGCCGCTGCCGTTGATGGAAGCGGCGAGGACGGCGTGGCCCGGTTCGGTCTCCACGGGCACCGACTCGCCGGTGATGGCCGACAGGTCCAAGGCGGAGCGACCGGCACGGACGGTGCCGTCGGTCGCGATGCGTTCTCCGGGCTTGACGATCATGATGTCGCCCGCGACCAGATCGTCGGGGTTGACGTCGTGTTCGGTGCCGGTGCGTCGGACGGTCACCGTCTCGGGGACGAGGTCGAGGAGGGCGCGCAGACCGCGGCGGGTTCGGTCCATGGCGTAGTCCTCGAGCGCTTCGGAGATCGAGAACAGGAACGCCAACG
>CAZCJT010000064.1:0-10197 GCA_964498565.1 uncultured Acidimicrobiaceae bacterium | reverse complement strand
CCCGCCCGACCGGCTCGCATCACACGTTGCGTGCCGGTCCGAACGCAAGCGGAAGGAGGCGATGTCCGGTTCGCACCGTCCGCCCCGATCGCTCCGCCGTGGCGTGCGTGACGACGCCGTGACGCCCCCCGGGGATGCCCGGCGACCGCCGGCGGCGGCGCGTAGTGTCCCCCGGTCGCTGGGGCTTGACCGATGGGTCAGGATCGTCCCCCGGCGCTATTGACACTGTGCCAACAAGCGATTTAGCGTCCCGCAGACGTGACCGTTGCCACCCAAGACGATCGCTCACCCGGCGTGGGATCCTCCCGACGCCAAGACCAAGGGGGAAATGTGACGAGCCGATACTCGACGCGCCGGTGGACCCGGCTGCTTGCGCTCCTACTCGGACTGTCGATGTTCGCCGCCGCGTGCGGCGATGACGACGGCGGCGAGGAGGGCGCAGGGTCGGGAGAGGAGACCGAGGGCGCCGGTGGCGTCGAGGACTCCGTCCCCGAGGCCCCCGAGGGCGACCCCGTCATGGGCGGCGACCTCACCTACGCCCTCGAGGCGGAGACCAACGGCGGCTTCTGCCTGCCCGAGGCCCAGCTGGCTCCCCCCGGCATGCAGGTCGCCCAGACCCTGTACGACACGCTGACCAAGCCCGACGCCGATGGTGAGATCCAGCCCCACCTGGCCGAGTCGGTCGAGCCGAACGAAGACTTCACCCAGTGGACGATCAAGGTCCGCGAAGGCGTGACGTTCCACGACGGCTCCCCGCTCGACGCGCAGGTCGTGGCCAACAACCTCGACGCCTACCGGGGCGCCTACGAGGGCCGCAGCCCGGCGCTGTTCGTCTTCGTGTTCCAGAACATCGCGTCCGTCGAGGTCGTCGACCCCATGACGGTGCAGGTGAACATGACGGTGCCGTGGACCTCGTTCGACTGGACCATCTGGGGCTCCAACCGCATCGGCATCCTGGCCCAGGCCCAGCTCGACGACGCCGCGACCTGCGGCACGAAGATGATCGGCACCGGCCCGTTCCAGCTCGAGCGGTGGACGACGAACGAGGAGCTGGTGGCCACGAAGTTCGCCGACTACTGGATGACCGACGAGGACGGCAACCAGCTGCCGTACCTGGACTCCATCACCTACGTGCCGATCCCCGAGATCGCCAGCCGCGGCAACGCGCTCGAGTCCGGACAGGTGCAGGCCATGCACACCTCGGACACCGAGCAAATCGCCCAGCGCCTCCAGCCGCTGGCCGACTCCGGCGACATCACGCTGCTCGCCACGGACGCGTTCGGCGAAGTCAACTTCTTGATGCTGAACCAGTCGGTGGCGCCGTTCGACAACAAGAACGCCCGGCTGGCGCTCGCCCACGCCCTCGACCGGCAGCTGCTGATCGACGTGCGCGGCGGTGGCCTCGGTCAGGTGGCCAACGGCCCCTTCGCCGAGGACGTCCTCGGCCACGTCGAGGACCCCGGCTTCCCGGAGTACGACGTGGAGCTGGCTCGTCAGTTCGCGAAGGCCTACGAAGACGAGACGGGCCAGCCGCTCGAGTTCGCCTACACCTTCGTGTCCACCGAGTCAGGCCAGCTCACCGCCCAGGAGATCCAGACCCAGCTGGCCGACGCCGGCATCACGATCAACCTGGACCCGGCCGGCGACCAGGCCACCACCATCAACAAGGCCCTCGCCGGTGACTTCCAGGCCGTGGGCTGGCGCAACCACCCCGGCGCCGACCCCGACACGCAGTACAACTGGTGGGCCGCAGGTTCGCCCGTGAACTTCGGTCGCATCGAAGATCCCGAGCTCCAGCGCCTGCTGGACGAGGGCCGCTCCGCGCCCCCCGGTGAGGAGCGCGAGGGCATCTACCAGGACCTGACCCGCCGGTTCGCCGAGGAGGTCCACAACGTGTGGACCTCGACCACCGTGTGGGCCGTCGCCGCCGAGCCGAACGTCCAGAACCTGCTCGGCTACGGCCCGCAGGGTGGCGCAGGCCCGTTCCCGGGCCTCGGCACCGGGCACTCGGTGACCGGCATCTGGCTGAGCGAGTGATCCAGCGATGACCCCGAGGCTGACGAGCAGGAAGCGATCCACGTGAGCAACGCAGTACGGAAGCTGGGACAGCTCGCGCTCGTGCTGTTCCTGGTGACCCTGTTCACCGCCCTGCTCGTCAGCCTCCTGCCGGGCGATCCGGCCGAGGTCATCATCCCCTTCGGGGCCGAATCGGACCGGAAGGCGCTCCGCGAGGAGCTCAACCTCGATGAACCCCTCCCGGTCCGCTACGTGTCGTGGCTCGGCGACTTCGTCACCGGCGACCTCGGCAACTACTACCGCCAGAGCATCACCGAGCCGGTCGCCGACCGGGTCAGCCAGGCGGCGCCCGTGTCGCTCCTGCTCATGCTCTACGCCCAGGTGCTGGCCCTGATCATCGCCATCCCGCTCGGCGTGTTCACCGCCCAGCGGGCCGGCACCTTCTTCGACAAGTTCACCAACACCGCGGCGTTCGGCATCCTGGCCGTACCGAACTTCGTGCTGGCCCTCGTGCTGTCGTACGTGGTCGGCGTCGAGCTCGGGTGGCTGCCACCCCAGGGCTACGTGCGATTCAGCGACGACTTCGGCGAGCACGTCAGAGCCATGGTCCTGCCGTCGGTCAGCCTGGCCGCCGGGCAGGTGGCCGTCTACATGCGCCTGCTCCGCACCGACATGGTGGCCACCCTGCAGGAGGACTTCATCCTCATGGCCAAGGCCAAGGGCCTGTCCAACAAGCGGGTGCTGTGGCGTCACGCCCTACGCCCCTCCAGCCTGACGCTGCTCACGGTCGCCGGCCTCAACGTCGGCACCCTGGTGGGTGGCGCCCTCATCATCGAGATCATCTTCACTCTGCCCGGCATGGGCGTCCTGATCTTCCAGGCCATCAGCGAGCGCCAGTACGTGGCGATCCAGTCGCTCGTGGCCATCATCGCCGTCGGCTACGTCCTCGTGAACGTCGCCGTCGACCTGCTCTACGCCACCCTCGACCCGAGGATCCGCAGTGCCCGAGGTTGAGCCCGCCTCCGTCCTCCTCGACCCCGCCGCCGGTGACCCGGGGGACGCCGATCCCGGCGTCTCGCTGGCCAAGACCAAGCGGCTCGGGCCGATCGGATGGCTCGCCATCATCTGGCTGGTCCTGGTGGCCCTGATGGCCTTCGTGCCCCAGCTGTTCCCCGTGCCCGGTCTGACCGAGCGCTTCCCCGAGGCGCTCCGCGCCCGTGACTTCGGGCCCACCGCCGGCCACCCCCTCGGCTTCGACACCTCCGGCCGCGACCTGCTCGCCAAGCTCGTCTACGGCACCCGGGCCTCCATGATCGTCAGCGTGCTCGCCGTCTCCTTCGGCCTCCTCATCGGTGGCACCCTGGGGCTGATCGCCGGCTACTTCCGGGGCCGGGTGGACACGGTGATCACCAACGCGTTCAACGTCGGTCTGGCCATCCCCCAGCTGGTCCTGGCCATCACGCTCGCCGCCGTCTTCGCCAGCGACGCGAACGCCGGCTACGGCCAGCGGGTGCTGGTGGTCACCTTCGCCATCGGCTTCGCCTCCATCCCGATCCTCGGGCGCATCACCCGGGCCAACACCCTGACGTGGGCCAGTCGGGAGTTCGTCATGGCGGCCAAGACGGTGGGGGCCAAGACGCCGCGCATCATCATCCGCGAGGTGCTGCCCAACGTGGCTCCGGCCATGTTCTCGATCGCGCTGCTCGGCATCGCCATCGCCATCGTCGTCGAGGGCGGGCTCGCCCTGATCGGCGTCGGCATCCCGGCCGACATCACCTCGCCCTCCTGGGGCAACCTGATCGCCACGGGCCGCTCCCAGATGCTGCTCGGGGAAGCAGCGCAGGTGATGACCGCATCGCTGATGGTCTTCTTCACGGTCCTCAGCCTCAACTACCTGGGCGACGTCGTGCGGGCACGCTTCGACGTCCGCGACAGCGCACTCTGAACGAAAGCACAGGGGGGAACGTGGCCCGACGCCGAATCGTCGCCGAACCATCCAAGGACCAGACGGAACCGCTGCTCGTCGTCGACGACCTGCGCACGACGTTCCGGACGCCGTCGGGCCGCGTGAAGGCGGTGAACGGCGTGTCGTTCACGCTGCAGCAGGGGCGCACGCTCGGCATCGTGGGCGAGTCGGGGTCGGGCAAGTCGGTGCTGTCCCGCACGATCATGGGGCTGCTGCCCTCGAACAACGTCGAGGTCAGCGGGTCGGCCCGCTACCGCGGCAGTGAGCTGGTCGGCGCCAAGGCCAACGTGCTGCGCTCGCTGTGGGGCTCCGAGCTGTCGATGGTCTTCCAGGACCCGATGACCTCGCTGAACCCGGTCATGCGGATCGGCAAGCAGATCACCGAGGTGCTCCGCCACCACCTGGACATGAGCAAGGAGGAGGCCGACGACATGGCGGTCTCCCTGTTGCGATCGGTCAAGATCCCCGAGCCCGAGAAGCGGGTCCGCCAGTACCCCCACGAGCTCTCCGGCGGCATGCGCCAGCGCGTCGTCATCGCCGTCGCCCTCGCCTGCGGCCCGCACCTGCTCTTCGCGGACGAGCCCACCACGGCGCTCGACGTGACGGTGCAGGCCCAGATCCTCGACCTGCTCGACGAGCAGCAGCGGGAGCGCTTCATGTCGATGGTGCTGGTCACCCACGACCTCGGCGTCGTCGCCGGGCGGGCCCACGAGATCGCGGTGATGTACGCCGGGCGCATCGTGGAGATGGCGCCGACGCGGACCCTGTTCCAGAACATGCGGATGCCGTACACGCAGGCGCTGTTCGAGTCGATCCCCAAGCTCGACCTGCCCAGCCACACCAGGCTCACGGTCATCCCGGGTCGCCCGCCGGACCTCGTCAACCCGCCCACCGGGTGCTCGTTCGCGCCCCGCTGCGAGCGGGCCCAGCCCAAGTGCCTCGAGGAGCAGCCGCCGCTCATGGAGGCCGAGACCCCCGACCACCGCTACGCGTGCTTCTTCCCGGTCGGCACGCCCGAGGGCGACGAGGCCCTGGCCGAGAACCGCCGCCGCGGCCACCAGGCCGCGGGCGTCCCCGTCGCGATCCACGAGAAGGCGAGCTGATGGCTGGTTCCGGAACCGCACACCTGCGACCCGAGTCCGAGACCCTCCTGCGGGTCGAGGACCTGCGGGTCGAGTTCCCCGCCGGCCGGGGCCGCACGGTCCACGCCGTGTCCGACGTCAGCTTCGACATCGCGCCGGGCGAGACGCTCGGACTCGTCGGCGAGTCCGGGTGCGGCAAGTCCACCACCGGCAAGGCCATCATGCGCCTCAACGCCATCACGTCGGGCCGGGTCCTCTTCGACGGCCGGGACATCGCCCAGATGGGCGGGTCCGAGCTGCGCAAGGTGCGTCCCGAGCTGCAGATGATCTTCCAGGACCCGGTGTCCTCCATCAACCCGCGGCGCAAGATCTACGACGTGGTCGCCGAACCGCTCAAGGTCTGGGACCGCATGGACGGCGCCGAGGAGCTCATCGACCGGGTGCTCGACGACGTGGGCCTCACGCCCGAGATCGCCAAGCCCAAGCGCCGCCACGAGTTCTCCGGCGGCCAGTGCCAGCGCATCTGCATTGCCCGGGCCCTGGTGCTCGACCCGAAGCTCATCATCTGCGACGAGCCGGTGTCGGCGCTCGACGTGTCGGTCCAGGCCCAGATCCTGAACGTCCTCGAGGACATGAAGGAGCGCTACGGGCTCACGATGATGTTCATCGCCCACGACCTCGCCGTCGTGAAGAACATCTCCGACCGGGTCGCCGTGATGTACCTCGGCAAGATGTGCGAGGTCGCCTCGCCCGACGACCTGTTCGCCCGCCCGTCGCATCCGTACACGGCCACGCTCCTGTCGGCCATCCCCATCCCCGACCCCGAGGTCGTGCCCAGCGCCATGGACCTCGACGGGGAGCTCCCGTCGCCGCTCGACCCCCCATCCGGATGCCGGTTCCGGACGCGGTGCCCACGCGCCGCCGAGCGCTGCGCCACCGAGGAGCCGCTCGTCCGGGAGATCGCCCCGGACCACTACGTCGCATGCCACTTCCCCCTCGTGGGTGAGGTGGCACCGCCCGAGGCGTCCATCCCGGTGGAGGTCGGTTCCAGCAGGTGACCGTTCGGCCGGAGGGGGGACCGAGGCCGTGGTGAGCGAACAACGTCCGAGATCGAGAACGCGGCTCGATCCCGCGGTGCGGCGGCGCCAGATCGCCGAGGCCGCGGCGCGCGTGTTCTCCGAGAACGACCCGAGCGACGTGTCCTTCGAGCTCATCGCCGAGGAGGCGGGCGTGTCGCGCGGCCTCGTCTACTCATACTTCGGCGACCGCGGCAGCCTCTTCGCCGCCGCGTACAACCACGAGATGGAGCGCCTCGACGCCGAGATCGACAGGGCCCTCGAATCCCTCGGCTCCGACCGCGACCGCCTCGCCCGAGCCGTGTCGGCCTACCTCGGGTTCGCCTGGCGCCACCGCAGCTCGTGGGAGCTCATCGCCTCGGCCAGCTCGTCCCGCCACCCAGCCGTCCGCGAGGCGATCCAGGCCCGCACCGACCGCATTGCGGCCTCCATCACCGGTGCGCCGGCGGCCCGCCTGCTCGTCCGGGGGGTCATCGGCATGCTCGAGGCTGCCGCCATCCACACCCTCGAGAACGACGACGTCGACCCCGAGGGCCTGGCCGAGCTGCTGACCCAGATCATCTGGGACGGCGTGTCGTCGCTCGACGGCGACGGCGGCGGGCGCCCGGGAGGGTCCGCCACAGGACGCCGCTAGGGTCGCCGCCCATGGCCAAGCCCTACGACATGCAGATCGACCTCGACACCGTCTACGAGGTCACCATCGACACCGACAAGGGCACGATCGTCGGCGACCTCGACCCGCAGCTGGCGCCGAAGACCGTGAACGAGTTCGTGTCCAAGGCTCGCGACGGCTTCTACGACGGCCTCACGTTCCACCGCGTCGTGCCTGCCTTCGTGATCCAGGGCGGCGACCCCGAGGGCACGGGCCGCGGCGGTCCGGGGTACAAGTTCGAGGACGAGCCGGTCAAGGGCGAGTACACCGAGGGCGCGTTCGCCATGGCCAACGCCGGCCCGAACACCAACGGCAGCCAGTTCTTCATCACCATCGACGACTGCACCCGCAAGCTGGACAAGCTCTACAACCTGTTCGGCTACGTCACCGAGGGGATGGACGTGGCCAAGTCGATCGCCGTCGGCGACAAGATGAAGTCGGTGGCGATCGCCGAGAAGCCGAGGGCCTGACCGGTTCTGGCCTACCGATTCCCCCGCATGCGCGGTGATCGGTAGGCCAGAACGACCGGTCGGCGGTGGGGGTGGCCATCGGGGCATACTTCCCTGTGCCCGCCCCCAGCCCCGCCGTCGCCGACGAGCACGCCATCGCCACCATCCAGGAGGCCATCGCAGCCGCGGTCCCCGACCGGGAGTGCATCGTGTGGCGGGACCGCCGGCTGACGTGGGGCGAGGTCACCGACCGCTCCCGCCGGGTCGCCAACGCGCTGCTCGAGCGGGGCGTCGGCGGGCCGGTCGACCACGGCAGCGGGGCGCCCGGCTGGGTCAGCCCCCACGACCACGTGGCGCTCTACCTCACCAACGGGAACGAGTACCTCGAGGCGATGCTCGGTGCCTGGAAGGCCGGGGCGGCCGCCACCAACGTCAACTACCGCTACACCGCCGACGAGCTGCGCTTCGTCCTGGCCGACGCGGCCACCGCCGCCGTCGTCTACCACGCACGGTTCGCGCCCGTGCTGGCCGACGCGCTGCCCGACCTGCCCACGGTCCGGCTGCTGGTCGTGGTCGACGACGCCTCCGGCACCGAGCCGGTGCCGGGTTCCGTGCCCTACGAGCAGCTCCTGGCCGGCGCATCCGGTGACCGCCCGCCCCTCACGTGGTCCCCCGACGACCGCTACGTCGTCTACACCGGTGGCACCACCGGCAGCCCCAAGGGCGTGCTGTGGCGCCAGGGGGACTTCCTCCACACCGCGCTCGGCATCCGCGGCACCCTCGACGAGCTCGTCGAGCGGGCCCGCCGGCCCGGGCGACCACGGGCGCTGCCGGCGCCGCCGTTCATGCACGGTGCCGCGCACTGGAACGCCCTGTCGTGCCTGCTGGCCGGGGGCACCGTCGTCATCCAGCACGACACCGAGCACCTCGACCCGGCCGACGTGCTCGACACGTGCGAGCGCGAGCAGGTCGGGTCGTTGCTCATCGTCGGCGACGCCTTCGCCCGACCGCTGCTCGACGAGGTGCGCCGCCGCCCGCGGGACCTGTCCGCCCTGCGGACGCTCATGACGGGAGGTGCCGTGCTCTCCCCCACCATCAAGGCCCAGCTCGTCGAGGCCCTGCCCGGACTCCGCATCGTCGACATCCTCGGGTCGTCCGAGACCGGCCGGCACGGGATGGCCACCACCGCCGCCGACGACGACGGCGAGCCCGGCGTCTTCGCTCCCTCCGACAGCACCACCGTCCTCGACGAGCAGCGGGAGCGGCGCCTCGAGCCCGGCGCCCCCGACAGCGGCTGGCTGGCCCAGCGGGGACGGGTGCCGCCCGGCCACCTCGGCGACGAGGCCAAGACCCGGGAGACGTTCCCCCGGATCGATGGCGTCGTGCACGCCGTCGCCGGCGACCGGGCCCGCCTGCGCGCCGACGGTCGCATCGAGCTCCTGGGGCGGGACTCCGTCACCATCAACACCGGAGGTGAGAAGGTCCACGCCGAGGAGGTCGAGCAGGCGCTCAAGGCCCACCCCGACGTCTACGACGCGCTCGTCGTCGGGCGGCCGAGCGAGCGCTGGGGCAGCGAGATCGTGGCCGTCGTGGCCGCCGACCCCGACGCCCCCGCCCTCGATCCCGATGCGGTCCGCGCCGCAGCCGGGGAGCACCTGGCCCGGTACAAGCTGCCCAAGGAGCTCGTGGTGGTCGATCGCATCCAGCGCAGCGCCAGCGGCAAGCCCGACTACGCGTGGGCTCGCCGCGTCGCGGTCGAAGGGCGCTGAGTGCGGCGAGCCGTCGCCACCCGGCCGCGGACCTACCTGCGCAAGCCCTCGCTGGTCGACGCCGACGACTTCGTGGCCCGAGTCGCCGAGAGCGACCACCTGGCCCCGTGGGTCTTCCCCCCGACCGACGTCCGAGCGTTCCGCCAGTGGCTCACCCGTGGCGAGCGCCAGGACGTCGAGCAGTACCTCATCTGCTGCCGGGACGACGACGGCATCGCCGGCTTCGTCAACCTCAACGGCATCCAGCGGGGCGCGGTCCAGCGCACGACTGCCGGGTGGGCGGCGTTCGCACCGTACGTGGGGCGGGGTCACCTGACCGAGGGCATCGAGCTCGCCCTCGAGGTCGCCTTCACCCAGCTTCGGCTGCACCGCTTCGAAGCCGACATCCAGCCCGGCAACGAGCGCTCCCGCGCCCTGGCCCGACGCTGTGGGCTGCGCCTGGAGGGCTACTCGCCCCGCCTCGTGCTGGTGGACGGGCAGTGGCGGGACCACGAGCGGTGGGCCACCGACGTCGACGACTGGCGGGCGCGCCGGCGACGCTGAGCTCGGCCGCCGGTTTGGCCGCGAGCCGTGGACTGCCGGAGAATGTCCCACCCCTCGCGCCGTCGCGTGGGTGGCCCGCCACGATGATCGCCCCGCCGAACACGCGCCGGTTGACGCTCACCCGTCCGCTCGACCTGCGCCTCACGCTCGCCCCGACCCGCTACGGGAAGGGTGATCCGTCGTGCCTGCTGCGATCCGACGAGTGCTACCGCGCCACCCGGACCCCCACCGGACCGGCCACTGTGCACCTCGTGGTGCGCGACGGCGCGCTCGAGGCGGAGGCCTGGGGCCCGGGTGCCGACTGGGCCCTCGACCAGCTGCCCCTGCTCGTCGGCGAGCACGACGACCTCGAGGGCTTCGACCCCGGCACCGGCGTCGTCGCCGAGCTGGTCCGCCGCCACCCCGGTCTGCGCATCGGCGCCTCGCACCGCGTCATGGAGGCACTCGTCCCCGCGGTGTGCGCGCACCGCGTCAGCGGGTTCGAGGGCAAGCGCGCCCACCGCCAGGTCATGCAGGCCTACGGCGAGGTCGCGCCGGGTCCGTCGGGCATCGAGCTCACCGTGCCGCCCGACCCGCGGGTGCTGGCCAGCACCAGCCCCCACGACCTGCACCCGCTCGGCCTCGAGCGAGCCCGCGCCGACGTG
>CAZCJT010000063.1:0-10268 GCA_964498565.1 uncultured Acidimicrobiaceae bacterium | reverse complement strand
ACCCCGGTCGGCGGCGCGGGCGGCGACGCTGTCCGGCACGCGCAGCACGAAGGCAGTGATCGACACCGCCACCGCTGCGATGCCAACGACGGCGATCGCGGCCGTCTCCGGCCACGCCCACGGCCGAACTCGACCGATGGCGACCAGCAGCGCCGCTGCACCGGCGACCACCGGCGCGAACCACACCATCGTGGACACGAGCCACAGGCCACGTAGCCGGCGCCGCACGCGGGCCAGGAACGCGGAGCGCCAGGTCACCGCTCGGTCTCCGCCGGTGTGTCGAGGCGCCGGGCGGCGATCCCGAGCGCGGCGACTGCCCACAAGGTCAGCATCACCAGCGACGCGATCCAGAACGGCATGCCGTCCTGGCGTCGTGCCACCTCGGGACCGAAGTCCCCCGCGCCGCCGGCCATGTCGAAGGCCTGCTGGTCGTTGACCAGCCGGTAGACGCCGTCGAAGGGGGAGGGCAGCTCGGTGTTGGAGAAGTCGCCCACGACGTCGCTGACCAGCGCCACAGGGTTGGCGAGCAGCAGGGTGTCCGGCGGGTCGGTCCGGTCAGGGCCTCGGGCCTGGTCGACCACGGCGTAGGCGCCGTAGGCGATGAAGGTGCCGACGGTGAGGGCCAGCACGAGCGCATAGCTGAGGACCGTGGCGGCCTGCACCCGGCGCACGAAGGTCGACACGGCGATGCACAGGGCCGCGAGCAGCAGCCCCGAGACCAGCACGGCGCCGGCGCCGGCGAGGACGTCGGCGATGCTGATGCCACCCAGCAGGTAGCCGACCGCGAGCAGGGGCATGGCCACCACGACCAGCAGAGCCAGAAAGACCACCGAGGCGAGGACCTTGCCCAGGAGGATGCGCCACGGGGTGAGGAGTGTGACCTGCAGGGGGATGAGCGTCTGGCGCTCCCGCTCACCGGCGATCGCACCGGCGGCCTGCGCCGGCACGATGAGGACCATCAACAGCAGCATGGCGAAAAGGGTCCACTCGTAGACACCACGGCTGATCGCCACGGTGTTGGCGAACCCGGAGAACCCGAAGCGGTCCTCGGCGATGTTCTCCGCGCCCAGGTAGGCGACGGCGAGGACACCACCGTTGAAGGCGAGCCAGAAGGTGACGAGCACCGCGGCCCGGCGCCCTCGCATGCGCGAGCGCATCTCGCGCACGAGGACCGGGTTCGACAGCAGGGCGGTCACTGGACCTCTCCCTGGGTGAGGCGCATGAAGAGATCCTCGAGGCCCGAGCCCACCTCTCGGAACTCGATCACCTCCCGACCTTCCTGGACCAGCCGGCGCAGGAGCGCCTGCTGGCCCACGGTGCCGTCGACGTCGAAGAGCTCGACGGTGCCGTCGGCGTAGCGGGCCTCGACCTGGCGCCCGCTGCCGAGCTGGTCGCGGATGGCGGTCGGGGGCCCGGAGGCGAGGAGGCGGCCCCGCTCGAGGATGGCGATCTCGCTGCACATCTCGGCCAGCTCGGCGAGGATGTGGCTGGAGATGATGATGGTCTTCCCCATCTCCTGCAGCTGACCCAACAGCAGCCGCAGCTCCACCCGTGCCCTCGGATCGAGCCCGCTCGCCGGTTCATCGAGGACCAGCAGATCGGGGTCGTTCACCAGCGCACGGGCCAGGGACAGTCGCTGCTTCATGCCCCTCGACAGCGAGTTCACCTCGCTGTGGCGCTTGCCGGCCAGATCGACGAGCTCGAGCAGCGATTCGATCGTGTCGTCGTGGGTGGAGGAGGGCACGCCGAAGGCGCCGGCGAAGAAGCGCAGGTACTCGTCGACGACCATGTCGTCGTACACACCGAGGACGTCGGGCATGTAGCCCATCCGAGCCCGCACCGCACCCGCGTTGCGGTTGGGCCGCTCGCCGAGCACCTCCACGACACCGGACGTCGGGCGGAGCAGCGTGGCGATCATCGCGAAGGTGGTGGACTTCCCGGCACCGTTGGGTCCGATCAGCCCGAAGATCGATCCCCGGGGCACCTCCAGGTCGATCGAGTCGACGGCCACCAGGTCGCCGTAGCGCTTGGTCACTCCCTGGAGGCGAACAGCGGGGAGGGCGGTGGGCGGCGCCGTCTGCACGGTCATGGCCGGGGCTCCTCGTAGAGGACCAGCTCACGTCCCGGTGGCGGGGGCGCGAACGGGAGGCCGAGGCGGATGAAGACCTGACCGCTCACGACCGCGTCAGGTGGAACGGCGGCCTGGAGGCGCTCGGCGGCGGCCTCGTTGCCCTGACGGATGACGTGCTCACCCGACGGCGTGAGGATCGCCGCTCGAGCGAACATCGCCGGGACGTCGAATCGCAACCGGGACACGTCCACCGGTCGACCGTCGACCGAAGGTGGGAGGTCGAAGCGGTCGACCATCTCCACCAAGCCGTCGTCGGTCGTGCCCGCGCTGACGAGGGACCGGATGCTGGCGCTGTCGAGCAGGTCGCCGGACACCACCGTGGGCACCGCCCGCCCGACCAGGGCCGTCCTGACGCCGACGACGTTCACGTCGCCGCCGAGGTCGACGACCGGTTGCAGGTCGCTCGTCCATCCGACAGCGGTCACGAGGGAGCCGGCCATGGCGTTCGAGCCGCGGTCCCACAGCGCCGCTGTCAGGGTGTTGGGCCGGCCGGGGCCGTCGCAGTCCGCTCCATCCGGGCAGCCCCCGGATGGGAAGCAGTTGCCGAACTCGTCGCACGTGACCTCCGGCGCCATCATCCCGGCCACGCCGAAGCAGTTGCCGTTCGCATCGCACTGTGTGCAGTTGCCGTTCGAGTCGCACTCCTCCGACACGATCGGGCCGAACTCCGGCGGCGGCACGGGCATGGGCATCGGCATCCCGCCACCGGGGAACGCGTTGAGCGGCCACTGCTCGCGGAACAGATCTGCGCCGAAGCGGAACTGGTCAGCACCCTCGACTGCGAACTCGACGGCCTCACCAGGCCCCAACGACCCGACATCGGTGCTGGCCGCCCGGCCGACGAACACGGCCACCGCCTCGAGCGTGGCGCCGGTGGTGTTGGTCACCGTGCCCTCCACCATCCCGTCACCGGTGGCGGTCGCGACGACCTCGAGGGCGCCGTCGAGGGCCACCGGTCCGCTGGCCCGGACCACGGCGACGCCACCCGCCGCTGCCGGCACGCTCATCTCGACGCCGTCGGGCGTGCGGTGCTGACGCACTCGTTGCTCCATGCCGAAGCCGAACATCTCGTCCTGCTCGGCGGTCCAGCCGCTCGGCGCGAGGACCGATCGGTCGCCGTCTTCGGTGGCCACGACGAGCCGGGTCGTGGCCATGGGAGCGGGACCGGTCTCGATCACGTCGATGACGTCGACGGTGGTGCCCTCGGTGCCCCCGTCGCCGCTCATGTACACCGCTCCGGTGGCCAGGACGGCGAGCACCGGGATCGCCGCCCACCGCGCCATCGGACGACCGCGCAGCGCGAAGTGGACACCCGGTCCGACGAGCAGCGCGTAGATCCCGATGACGGCCAGCAACCGAGGCAGCGGCGGCAGATCACGCCCCAGATCGAGGGTGAAGACCTCCGCGGCCAGGTCGGGGTGCGGGAGGTTGGACCGCACGTCCCCGTCCTCGTGGATGCTCCGGTTCGGCGCCGGGACGACGACGTCGGCCCACCGCCCGGCCGCGAGCGCACCATCGGCGGCGACGACCCGACCGGCGCCTGCTCGTGCGAACCCGTCGGTCGGGTGCATCCCCTCGGGCAGCGAGGCCACCGGACCCGGCGCGGCGTCCACGTACAGCGTCCCACCGGCCGAGAGCCAGCCGAGGATGGCATCGACGTGGTCTTCCGGGAGTGCGTCCAGGTCCTGCTCGGACACCGCCACCGCATCGAGGGCAGCCAGGGCGAGCGGGCCGAGGTCGAGCAGGCCGGGTGGCAGCGCTGCGAAGGTCAGCTCCTGGTCCAGGATCCTGGTTCGCACGTCTCGAGGAGGCTCGATGGCGAACGGCGAACCCTCGATGACCCCGACGATCAGGGCGTTCCGATCCCAGCGCACGCCGGCGGACTCGTTGCCGGAACCTCGTCCCTCCACGTCGACCGTGGCCGTGATCGGTGTGTTGTCCTGCATCGGTGCGTCGAGGAGCGCCCAGTGCTCCTCCGTGCCACCACCCGCCAGCTCGAAGTCGATCGCCTCTATCGGTCCCATCTGGGTGGACAGCGACAGCTGACCCGCAGCGAGGGACTCGGACGAGATCCCGGCCCGCACCGGTACGGGACGTCCCGGTACGAACAGGCCCTGGAAGCCGGCACTGAGCTCGACGTCGACGGGAAGCGCGTCCTGCTGTGCCCCAGCCGGCCCGGGCATCAGTGCAAACGTCGCGCAGAGGAGCACGAGCAACCGACGCATGCTCTTCAGACGTCGCTGACGCCGATTCGGTTCCACCAGATCCCACCGCTTTCGTCGCCCGCCAGCAGCGGACGTCGCCGCCCCCACCGCCACTGTACGCAACCCGCCCGCAGGGCGAGCCCGTCGCCGGGACGGGTGGCACGCCGAGCTCGCACGGGTGCCGCTCGGGAGGAGGTCATCGTTCGTCCTTGCCGTTGGCGCGCCGTCCGTTACACGTAACGCCGCGGCGACCGCAGGCAAGTGTGGGTGATGACACCCGCACCAGAAGGGCCACGCCGTGTCAGCCGCTCGGGCCTGTGAAGCCGGGCCGCTGCGCGATGCGTACCCTGCCGACGGTGGGTGGGCGGATGGCGAGACAAGCGTGACGACTCGCCGCGAACCGCGTCGCAACCCTCGCCACGTCACACCCGTCGGCCACTGCGACGGCCTCCTCGTGCGGTCCCGAACCGATCCGGAGCGCTTCGGCGACTTCTTCGACGGCCACTACGACGAGGTGCTGACGTACTTCGCCGTGCGCGTCCGCAGTCCCGAGACGGCTGCGGATCTGTGCGCAGAGACGTTCGCTGCGGTGCTGGCCGGGGTCGCGCGCTTCGACCCGGAGCATGGAAGCGAGTCGCAGTGGCTCTACGGCATCGCCCGCAACCTGCTCTACCGCTACTGGCGTGACCTCCGGGTGCAGAGCAACGCTCGGGATGACCTCGGCATGGCATCGAGCGAGCTCGACGGCGGCACTGCGGCGATGATCGCCCGCGTCGACGCAGGGGCTCAGCGCTCGGCATTGGCGATCGCTCTCGACCAGCTCCCGCCGAGCCTGCGAGATGCGGTGGAGATGCGGGTGCTTTCAGAGCTCGAGTACAGCGAGATCGCTCAGGTACTCGGATGCCGTCCCGGAGCGGCCCGGGTCCGTGTCCACCGGGGACTGCGTCGACTCCGCAGCGTCATGGAGGAGGACAGCGGTGACTGATCACCGGAACCACCTCCGCAACGAGCTCGTCCGCGCCGCACGACGCCGGCAACAACCCGCGACCTCGGACCGTCTTCCCGTCCGCCGTGTGGTCCCGGTACTGGCTGTTGCCGCGTTGCTGGTCGTCGTCGCCCTCGGCTCACTGCTCCGCTCCGATCCGGTCGGCGCTGAGGTGTTCCGCATCGAGACGCTGGACGACGGGACCGTCGTGATCGAAGTGATCAGCGCCATCAAGGACCCAGAACGTGCGGCTGCGGAGCTCGATGCTGCTGGGTTCACCGTGAGCCTCGAAGCGGTTCCCACCCCGGAATCGCTCGTCGGTCGGATCGTGGCAGCCGCCGCCGAGCCCGCGCCTGGGAACCAGGACCCGAACCTCTCGACCGAGATCGATGATCAACGAGTCGTGCGGCTCCGAGCTGAGCCCGGGACGCTCGGCACCGTGACGATCCTCTACGGCCGCCCGGCCGGCGCAGGCGAGCTCTACATCGCCAACGACACCGTCCCCGGTTGCGCCGAGCTCGCCGGCCGTCCGGTCACCGACGAGATCCGCCAGCGGATCATCGACGACTACGGGCCCCGGATCCGCTGGAAGGACCTGGGACCCCCACTGCGTGAGATCCGGGCCGACGAGGTCGACTCCGACGCTGTCGTCGTCTCGATCATCGGCCTGTCGTCGGAAGCTGCGCTCGTGACGGTGGGGGAGAGCGCCGACCAGCAGGGCTCCATGACGTGCTGAGGAGGACTCCGCGCTCCGACGTGCTGCTCGTTCACGAGCGCGGACCGTGTGCTGGTCGGCGACCCTGCTGGTCGCGCGTGCTCGCGGCCGTCGTCTGCCTGGGGTTCTCGGCGTGCTCCGGCGGTGATGGAGACACCGCGCTCGACGGCGCCTCCTTCATCTCCTCGGGCGGTGTGCTGCTCGACGCCGACCTCGACCCGGTGCGCGAGCTGACGTTGCCTGACGAGGCCTCCGTCAGCTCCGTGTCCATCGATGGGGAGGTCCTGTTCAGCTCCAGCATCGGTGCGACGGAGTCCCAGGACTGCTGCGGGCCGAACATGGACTCGCTCTTCGTGGTCGATGCCGACGACGACGAATGGGAGCCGCTGTTCGCGGGAGAGATCGGCATCTCCGATCGTGAGCCGGACTGGGCGCCGAGCGGTGAGCAGGTCGTCTTCGTCCGGTGGACGGCCCCCGTCTACGCCGACGACGGCAGCCTGCGAGGACGAGACGACGTGGTCGAGGGTCTGTACGTCTTCACCCTTGACGGCGACACCCCTCGCCTGCTCGCAACTGGCCGCTTCACCGCAGTGGAGTGGTCGCCGGACGGCCAGCTGATCGCAGCAACGGAGCACCAGGTGGAGCCCGACGGCACCGCGCCGTACGTGCTGCGAGTCTTCGACGCCGAGTCCGGCGCACCGCTGACATCGGTCGACGTCAACGGGTTCCGGCTCGGGTGGGCGCCGTCGTCCGACCGTGTCGTCGTGACGGTCGCGGCCGGTCACTCCGGACTGGCCGTTGGTCTCTACGACATCGGCGAGCGGCGGATGGCGGTCGTGCCGGGAACGGACACGCTCGGGACCGGCGTCTGGGTGTGGGGCCCCGACGGGCCCATCATCGAGCTGAACAGATCGCAGGGGTCGCTGCTGGCGCGGGTCGACCCGGACACCATGGTGGTCACGGGGCTCCGCCGGTGTCCGGACAGCGGGATGTGCGACCGTCCGGTCGAAGCGCTTCGCGGCTGAACCTCCACGATGTCTCGGCGTTCGTGGAGGATGCGCCAGACGTCGACAACGACGTCGGTCCCGACGTAGAAGATCGAATAGTCGAAGCGCTCGATCGGGAACGAGCACAGGCCGCGGCGCCCAGGAGCGCGGTCTCTTCGCCAGCATGGTCCCGGCAGACCAGCTCGCGCACGCACTCGCTGTTCGACCCGTAGCCGTCTCGTTCGACTCGCTCGTCGACGAAGGCCTTGAGCTCGTCGCGGAGGGAGACATTCATCGTGGGTACGAGGCTCCCGCAGGTCCTCGGCGCTGAGGCCTTCTTCTTCGTACCTCGCCTGGGGAACCAGGAACTCCAGCGGGATCGAGCGTGCGAGCCGCCGGGGCGAGAAGCTTCTGGCGATCTTCCAGCGCTTCGGCACCTCGCCCGGGACGTGCATGCGCTCGACAGCTATCCCCCGAGACTGCCGCGAGATCTCGGCCAGTTCGTCGCCGCTCCAGAGGCCCTCGCATCGCTCGTTGCCACGTTCAACAGTCAAGTCGTCGCCCACGTATGTGTCAGCCGGTCGAGTGCACCAGAATCGCTCGGGCTCGCCCAGCAGGCCCTCGGCGTGCAGCGCGAAGACATTGCCGTGATCGCGGGGATGCTGATTTCGTCGACCACGCGGCGGCGAGGCGTCGCTCGGGCCTTGCTCACAGAGGCCTGCCAGCGTTGTGCAGCGGGCTGTGGCGCATTGCGCCATGCTGACGGGGCGCACCGATAATCCAGATGGGTGGCAAGCCGATGGTTCGTACTGCACGATGAAGGGCATCGCGGCGCTCGGAGTCTCGCGCACCAGCGCCGCCCGGCAACTCGCCGTGCACTCCGCCGTCGTCGGCGCCAGTTGGTTCGTGGTCGCGTTCGCCGCCTTGGTCGGGACTCAGCTCAACGACGGGCTGCGCGACCGGATAGGTGATCTGCCCACGGTTGTCCAGGGCATCGGCGCCACGGTTGTCTTGGTGGCAGCGGTTCCACTCGCCTGGCCCATCTACATCGCGGTCGGCTGGTACGAGGCCGGGCTTGCGTCACGTATCCGGTCCGGTGACGACTCGGCCCGTCGTCCAGCCGCCCGAGTGCTCAACGGTCAGGCGTTGGCGTTCGCAGTCGCCAGCGTGGTGGGCCTCGTTGTGGCATGGCTCTACCGCAACGCCGGCTCCGACTTCGTGACTCTTGCCTGGCTTCCGCTCGCGGTCATTGCCGCACTCCACCTCCGGATCGCGCGAGCTCTCACTCGCTAGCGCTAGCCCGTCACTGCCGACATACGGGGGTGACGGCCGGCGCGCCCGAATCGCGCCACGCTCCTCCTGCTGAGGCCGTAGCCGGGGCCGTCCTCACCTCCGACTCCAGATCATGCCCGTGCTCGGCGATCACGAGCTCGCCAAGCTGGCCGCGTCGATGCTGCGAGCGTGGCTCGCCGATCTGCTTCGAGGTCCGGCGTCGCCGGGCGGCTCGGTCGCCCTGCCCGCCTCGTCGCAGCACAGCTCGACTGCCACCTGCGGACCTACGCCAAGCCGGCCACCGACGCCATCGTGTTCGAGTCGCCCGAGGGTGGCTACCTCCGGTTCGACAACTTCCGGAACCGTTTCTGGTCGCCGGCGATCAAGGACGCCGGTCTGACCCCACTACGTCCTCACGATCTCCGACACACCTGCGCCTCGCTGGCCATCGCCGCCGGCGCCGACATCAAGGTGCTGCAACGGATGCTCGGCCACTTCTCAGCGGTCCTGACCCTCGACCGCTACGGCCACCTGTTCCCCGGCCAAGCGGAGTCGGTCGCCGACCGCCTCGACGAGATGGCAGAAGCGGCCGGCATCGTCCACCGAGCCGAGGTCGTTGCGATCGAACGCGGGCGCTCCTGACCGATCGGGCCTTGGCCGGAACGCTCAGGGCATGGAGAAGCAGTCGCCCGTGCAGCTTGCGGAGGATCTCGAAAAGCTGCCGCTCGAGGAGCGGCAACGCATCGCTGCGGAGTCGATCGTGAGCGATCTCGCTGATGTGGATCCGGCGTCCGTCGCACGAGCGCGCCGGCGCGGACGTGAGCTCCTGGGAGCGCGGGATCGATCTCCCGCCTGCGTGACCCGCCGGCGCACAGTCCGGACGAGTCCGACCTTCTTCGAGCAGCTCGACCTCCAGTGGGGCGACACCCGAGGCCCGAACGGCGAGCCGTCAGCGACGGACTTCCTCGTCTTCGAGCTGCCAGCGATCGTCGAGGCGTTCGCGACTCGCTTCGACGAGCTCCCCGAGGCGGTCGAAGGTGTACCGGACGCCCGTATGGCAATCGGCACGGGCAAGCTCGCGCGAGCGTTCGCCGCTCGGTCTGATCGCTGCGTCAGCCTCGACCCGGAGGACGGCGCACCCGGAGGTCCCCGTCGCGGTAGACGGCCACGCACCCGGCGAGATCGTCGACGTCGATCGAATCGAGCAGCTCCTCGACGACGGTGGCGAGGGCGGGCGCTGCCTGATCATCGAGCCGCAGCACGAGGATCCCTGCGTGGGAGCCGGGCGGGTAGCGGCGGACGTCACCGAATCCCCGGTCCATCGAGACCACGAGTCGACCGACGGCGGAAGCGGCGCTGGCCACGGTCGAGTCGGGGGCGCCGGCGAGGTCTTCGTCCACGACCGTGTCGACGTCGTGCCCGCGGGAGGCGAACAGCGGCGCGAGTCGGCCGGGCAGGTTCTCGTCGAGCTTGATCTTCACCCGGCAGCGACGGCGGGGTACTCGTCCCGGGCCAGCTCGGCGCCGTGTGCCGCCGCGGCGCGTACGCCGTCGACGGTGAGGGTCGGGTAGTCCTCGAGGATCTCGGCCTCGGTCATGCCCGCGGCGAGGCAGTCGAGGATGACGCTCACCATGATGCGCGTGCCCTTGATGACCGCTTGGCCGTGGCAGATCGCAGGATCGCGCACGACGAGCCCGCTGCGGGAGGACATGGCTCCAGGCTACGACGCGCCCACGTCATCCGTCATCGACATCCCGCGCTGGCAGCGCCAGCTCCACCATCGGCCGGCTCACGACGGTGTCGTGGAACGAGCCCGATCCCTCCTCCAGCCAGCGCGCCGAGCGGACCGTGACCTGGACCGATCGCCCGACCGGTCCTCGACGGGCCGCAGCCGCTCGAACAGCTCGTTCCGATCGGGGTATCGCCGCCGGTGCCGACGTCAAGGTGCTCCAGCGGATGCTCGGCCACTTGTCCG
>CAZCJT010000062.1:0-10343 GCA_964498565.1 uncultured Acidimicrobiaceae bacterium | reverse complement strand
CGCGGTGGCAGCCGGGGACCGCACCGCCCGGGGGGTGCTCGACGAGCACCTGGTCCGCATCGACGACCGCGAGGGCGAGATCCACGCCTTCAACCACCTCCTCGTCGAGGAGGCCCGGGCCCGGGCCGACGAGATCGACGCCCGGGTCGCCGCCGGCGAGGACGTCGGCCCGCTCGCCGGCGTGCCGATCGCGCTCAAGGACAACTTGTGCACCCGGGGCATCCCCACCACGTGCTCGTCGCGGATCCTCGACGGCTGGCGCCCGCCATACGACGCCACGGTGGTGCGCCGGCTCCACGACGCCGGCGCCGTCGTCGTCGGCAAGACCAACCTCGACGAGTTCGCCATGGGCAGCTCCACCGAGAACTCGGCCTTCGGTCCCACCCGCAACCCGCTCGACACCTCACGGGTCCCCGGCGGCTCCTCGGGCGGCTCGGCCGCCGCGGTCGCCGCCGGCTTCGCGCCCATCTCCCTCGGCTCCGACACCGGCGGCTCCATCCGCCAGCCCGCCGCCCTGTGCGGCGTCGTCGGCGCCAAGCCCACGTTCGGCCGCATCTCGCGCTCGGGGCTCATCGCGTTCGCGTCGAGCCTGGACCAGATCGGTCCCTTCGCCGCCACCGTCGAGGACGCGGCCCTGCTGATGGAGTCCATCGCCGGCCACGACCCGCTCGACGCCACCAGCATCCCCGAACCCTTCCCGACGCTGCGCGACGGGCTCGGCCGGGGCGTCGAGGGCCTGCGGGTCGGACTCGTCGAGGAGCTGCTCGGCGGCGAGGGCGGCTTCCAGCCCGAGGTCCTGGCCCGCACCGAGGAGGCGGCGGACGCGCTGCGGGCGGGGGGCGCCACGGTCGACGTCGTGTCTGTCCCCGCCTCCACGCTGGGCCTGTCGGCGTACTACCTGATCGCCCCGGCCGAGGCGTCGTCGAACCTGGCCCGCTTCGACGGCGTCCGGTTCGGCCTGCGCGAGGAGCGCTCCACCATGGGGGAGACCTACGACGCCACCCGCACGGCCGGGTTCGGCGCCGAGGTGAAGCGCCGCATCATGCTCGGCACCTACGCGCTGTCTTCTGGCTACTACGACGCCTACTACGGCAAGGCCCAGCGGGTGCGCACGATGATCATCCGCGACTTCGAGGCCGCCTACGAGCGCTTCGACGTGCTCCTCAGCCCCACGTCACCGTGCGTCGCCTTCCCCCTCGGTGACAAGACCGCCGACCCCCTCACCATGTACCTGAACGACGTGTGCACCATCCCGTCCAGCCTCGCCGGCCACCCCGCCATGTCGGTCCCCTTCGGCACCGGGGCCCACGACCTCCCGGTGGGCGTGCAGGTCATGGCGCCGGCCCTCGGCGAGGAGCTCATGTTCCGGGTCGCCACCGCGCTCGAAGCCGCCGCGCCGGCGGGAGCGTCCCGATGAGCGGCGAAGCCGTCACCGAGCTCGCTCACGGCTACCGCCTCGTCGTCGGGCTCGAGGTTCACGTCGAGCTGCACACCGCCACCAAGCTGTTCTGCGGCTGCCCGAACCAGTTCGGCGACGAGCCCAACACCAACGTGTGCCCCGTGTGCCTCGGCCTCCCCGGCTCCATGCCCATGCTCAACGCCCAGGCGATGGAGCTCGCCATGCGCCTCGGTCGGGCGCTGCACTGCGAGGTGCGCCCGTCGGTGTTCGCCCGGAAGAACTACTTCTACCCGGACATGCCGAAGGACTACCAGGTCTCCCAGTACGACCAACCCACCAACGTCGACGGGCACCTCGACCTCCCCGACGGCACCCGCATCGGCATCGAGCGGGCCCACATCGAGGAGGACACCGGCAAGTCCACCCACGTCGGCGGCGGGGGCCGCATCCACGACGCCGCCTACTCCCTCGTCGACTACAACCGCTGCGGCGTCCCGCTGGTGGAGATCGTCTCCTGCCCCGACTTCCGCACCAGCGAGCAGGCCAAGGCCTACGTCAACGAGCTGCGGGCCATCCTCGTGGCCACCGGCGTGTCCGACGCCAAGATGGAGGAGGGCTCCCTGCGGGTCGACGCCAACGTGTCGGTCCACCAGCCCGACACGCCCTTCGGCACCCGCTGCGAGATCAAGAACATCAACTCGGTGCGCTCGCTCGGTCGGGCCATCGAGTACGAGGCCCGCCGCCAGGTCGACCTCCTGGAGTCCGGTGAACGGGTCGTCCAGCAGACGCGGCACTGGAACGAGGACGAGGGTCGCACGCACATGCTCCGCTCGAAGGAGGAGGCCGAGGACTACCGGTACTTCCCCGAGCCCGACCTGGTCCCGATGGTGCCGGAGCGGTCCCGCATCGACGCCATCGACGCCGCCCTGCCGAAGCTGCCCGCCGAGCGCCGTCGCGCCCTCGCCGACGCCTCCGGCCGCGAGCTGCCCGACGAGTCGGTCACCATCGTCGTGGACCGGGACCTCGACGAGCTCGCCACCGCGACGATCGCCGCCGGCGCCGACCCCGACCGCACCCTGACCCACCTGCAGCACGACCTCGATCCGACCCACGTCGGCAACGTCACGGCGGAGGGCCTGGCCGCACTGGTGCAGCTCGAGACCAGCGGGGCGCTGACCGCCAGCCAGGCCAAGCAGGTCGTGGCCGAGATGGGCCAGACCGGCAAGGCCCCGGACCTCATCGCGGCCGAGCGTGGATTCGAGGCCATGGACACCGGTGCCCTCGAGCCCGTCGTCGACGAGGCCATCGCGGCCAACGCCGACGCCTGGGCCAAGTACTGCGCCGGCGAGCAGAAGGCGCAGGGCGCCATCGTGGGCCACGTCATGAAGGCCACCAAGGGACAGGCCGACGGCAAGGCGGTCGCCCGCATCCTCGAGCAGCGCCGGTCGGCGTGACGCCGGTGCTCTGGGCCTGCCAGAAGCAGGTCTGCGGGCTCTGATCGCTGCGTCAGCGGTGGTGCGCCAGCACCGAGCGCCGGTGCCGGACGGCGTACTGCATCCTGCGCCTCGTCGCCCAGCTCAGCCGGCGTCCAGACCCGATGTGGCGCGTTCGCCATGAGCTCGGAGAGGAAGTACCGGAGCTCCAGGCGGCCGAGAACCGCGGGGTCGAACAGCGGACGACCCCACGAGTCGAGGGGCACGAGAGCGTCGCCGTCGAGATCAGGTCCGGTCACGGTCCCATCGTCGTCCGGGGGTACGACAGCGCCGACGGTGCTGGTACGGCCGGCGCGACGCGGGGTGCAGATGCAGACCCCCCACGTCCCTCCCGCCAGATTGCTGCGACAGAAGGGACCCCCACTGCGAGACTCCCGTCCCGATGTCCGAGGCGCCGATCCCGTGTCGCAGCTATCTGGCGGAGCAGGTGCTTCGGTCGTGGGTAGGGACCGGCCCATGACCTCGCCGACCCGAGCCGAGGAGGCCCGGACCGAGCGGCTGGCCCGCCTCCTGGACAGCCAGTTCCGCGTGCCGGGCACCCGCATGCGCTTCGGGGTCGACGGCGTGCTCGGGCTGCTGCCCGGCGTCGGCGACGCCGCCGGCCTGGCGCTGTCCACCATGGTGATCCTGCAGGCGGTGCACCTGGGGGCCCGCGGGTCCACCGTCGTCCGCATGGTCCTGAACGTGGTCCTCGACGCCGTCGTCGGGGCGGTCCCGCTGCTCGGCTCGGTGTTCGACTTCGTCTTCAAGGCCAACAACCGCAACGTCGCACTGCTGCGGCGCCTCGAGCTCGACCCGGTCGGCACGGAGGCCGAGAGCCGGGCCGCGGTCCGCCGCACGCTGCTGGCGGTGGTCGTCGCCGCGGTGCTCACGTTCCTCGCGATGGTGGCCCTGGTCGCCTGGATCGTGACGTCGGTCTTCTGAACCCGGCGGTACGGTTGCCCGGTGTCGCGCTACACGTCCCCGTCCGACCCCGACGACGTCACGCCCTACCGGCGGCGGTCGCTCGGCATGCGCATCGGCGTGTGGGTCCTGCTGATCGGGGTGCTGGCGCTGGTGTTCGTCGACGTGCTGGCCGCGCTCATCTAGTCACCGCTCGGCGCCGATCACGGCCCACGCCCCCGACCGCCAGCGCACGGCGAGCACCGCCAGGCGGGCCAGCATCAGGACGGTGATGGCCGCCCACACCCATCCGACGCCGAGATCCAGGACTGCGACGGCCACCGCGACCGGGGCCGTGAGCAGCCCGGCGACCACCATCGCCTTGGCCAGGAACGCCATGTCGCCGGCGCCGATGAGCAGGCCGTCGAGGACGAACACCGCGCCGTTCACCGGCTGCAGCACCGCCACGAACACCAGCAGGAACCCGGCGAGGCGGACCACCTCGGGGTCACCGCTGAACACGTCGGGCAGCACCGGTCGGCCGACGAGGACGAGGATCGCGCCGGCCACCCCGGCCACCGTGCCGAGCTCCAGCATCCGGCGCCCGGCCCGGCGGGCGGTGTCCACGTCGCCGGCCCCGAGGAAGCGACCCACCATGGCCTGCCCGGCGATGGCGATGGCATCCAGTCCGAGGGCGAGCAGGCTCCACAGGGCGAACGCGATCTCGTGGGCACCGACCTCCTCGGCACCGATGCGGGCCGCCACCGCGGTGAAGAGCGTGAGCGACAGGCGCAGCGCCAGCGTGCGCACGAGCAGGTCCCACCCGGCCCGGCCCAGCCGTCGGATCGCGCCCCAGTCGGGACGCAGGGCGGCGCCGAGCCGCGACGTGGCCGTGGTGATGAGGCGCAGGTAGACCAGTGCGCCGCCGGCCTGGGCGATCACCGTTGACAGTGCCGACGCGCCGATGCCGTAGCCGAAGCCGTTGATGAGCACGAGCTCGATGACCAGGTTGGCCGCGGCGGCGCCGATCGCCACGACCAGCGGCGTGCGGGTGTCCTGGAGGCCGCGCAGGTAGCCGGTGCCGGCGAACGTCAGCAGCTGGAAGGTGATGCCGACGGCAGAGATCCGCAGGTACACGAGCGCGTTCGTGCCCACGGCCCCGGTGCCGCCGAGCACCTCCACGATCGGGTCGGCGAACACGAGGACCACCGCCGTCATCGCGACACCGATGACCGCGGCCAGCCACAGCCCCTGCACCGCCTGGTGGGCCGCCGACCGCTCGCGCCCGGCGCCGAGCAGCCGCGACACCGCCGCCGTGGTGCCGTAGGCCAGGAAGATGAAGATGGCGTAGCCGGTCAGCAGGGCCGACGACGCGATCGCCAGACCAGCCAGCTCGTCGGTGCCGATGCGACCCACCACGGCCGTGTCGGCGAGCACGTAGAGGGGCTCGGCGACGAGCGCACCGAACGCCGGGATCGCCAGCCCGGCGATCTCCTTGTCGTGCGGGCTCCGGATCGGCACTGGCGTAGCCTGGCCCGCTGTGAGCGGACAGGACGACACCACCGAGACCACCGTCGACATCAAGGCCCGATCCCGCGACGTGACCGACGGCATGGAGCGGGCTCCGGCCCGGGCCATGCTGCGCGCCATCGGCATGCAGGACGAGGACTTCGCCAAGCCCCAGATCGCCGTGGCGTCGTCCTGGAACGAGGTGACGCCGTGCAACATGCCCCTCGACCGCCTGGCCAAGCGCTCCAAGGTCGGGGTGCGCGACGCCGGCGGGTTCCCGATCGAGTTCGTCACCGTGGCCGTCTCCGACGGCATCTCGATGGGCCACGAGGGCATGCGGGCCTCGCTCGTCTCCCGCGAGGTCATCGCCGACTCCGTCGAGACGGTGATGCACGCCGAGCGCATGGACGGCCTGCTCACCTTCGCCGGTTGCGACAAGTCGCTGCCCGGCATGCTCATGGCCGCCGCCCGCATCAACGTGCCGAGCGTGTTCACCTACGCCGGGTCGATCCTGCCCGGCCAGCACAACGGCCAGGCCCTCGACATCGTCTCCGTCTTCGAGGCCGTGGGTGCCCGGGCCGCCGGCACCATCGACCAGGAGACGTTGGACGCCATCGAGCGCAACGCGTGCCCCACCGAGGGTGCCTGCGCCGGCATGTTCACGGCCAACACCATGGCCAGCGTGGCCGAGGCGCTCGGCATGGCGCTGCCGGGCAGCGCCAGCGCCCCCGCCGTCGACCGCCGCCGCGACGACCTCGCCTACGACGCGGGCGTCGCGATCATGGAGCTGATCCGCAAGGGCATCCGGCCGCGCCAGATCATGACCCGGGAGGCGTTCGAGAACGCCATCGCCGTCACCATGGCCCTCGGCGGCTCCACCAACGCCGTGCTCCACATCCTGGCCATCGCCTACGAGGCCGAGGTGGAGCTCGACCTGTCGGTGTTCAACGAGATCGCGGCCAAGGTGCCCCACATCGCCGACACCAAGCCGCATGGCAAGTACCACATGGTCGACGTGGATCGCATCGGCGGCGTGCCGGTCGTCATGAAGCACCTCCTCGACGCCGGGCTGCTCCACGGCGACTGCCTCACCGTCACCGGCAGGACGGTGGCCGAGAACCTGGCCGAGCTCGATCCGCCCGCACCCGACGGCCAGGTGATCCACCCCCTGTCCGAGCCCATCCACGACATCGGCGGCATCGCCGTCCTCAGCGGCTCGCTGGCCCCGAAGGGGTCCGTCGTCAAGGTGGCCGGCATCGACTTCACCGAGTTCGAGGGGCCGGCCCGCGTGTTCGACGGCGAGCAGGACGCCATGGACGCGGTGCTCGCCGGCCGCATCAACGGCGGCGACATCGTCGTCATCCGCTACGAGGGCCCGAAGGGCGGCCCCGGCATGCGGGAGATGCTGGCCATCACGGGTGCCATGAAGGGCGCCGGCCGTGGCGGCGACGCCGCCCTCATCACCGACGGGCGCTTCTCGGGCGGCACCCACGGCTTCTGCATCGGCCATGTCGCGCCCGAGGCCGTCGACGGCGGCCCCATCGCCCTCGTCGAGGAGGGCGATCGGATCCGCATCGACGTGCGCGGCCACACCATCGACCTGCTCGTGGGCGACGACGTGCTCGAGGAGCGGCGCAAGGCCCTCAAGCACCCCGAGCCCCGCTACACCAAGGGCGTGCTCGCCAAGTACGCCCGCCTCGCCGCCGGCGCGGAGAAGGGCGCCGTCACCGAGGCGTAGCCGTGGCCGGATCGTGAAGGATCCGGCCGTGTTGTGGTCCGGACCGCCCGCCCGCTAGGTATGGACGGGCCGTGGCTCCCACGACGACCAGCGCACAGGAGCACGTCCTTGGGTACCGGCTCGCCCGGCTCGAGGATGGGCCGGCCCTCTGGGCCCTCGCGAAGGCCAACGGGCTCGACGAGAACTCGCCCTACGCCTACCTGCTGTGGACCGAGTACTTCCGGGCCACCACCGTCGTCGCCACCGACGACGGCGACGCCCCGATCGGGTTCGTGATGGCGTTCCTGCGGCCCGACGACGCCTCCACGGTGTTCGTCTGGCAGGTCGGCGTCGACGACGCCCACCGCCGCCGGGGGATCGCCGGTCGTCTGCTCGACGAGCTGTTCGAGCGGGTGGGCGCACGCGCCCTGGAAGCCACGGTGACGCCGAGCAACTCGGCGTCGGAGGCTCTGTTCCGTCGCTTCGGCGAACGCCACGACCTGGCCGTGGTGGTGGAGCCGCTCTTCCCCGAGGAGCTGTTCCCCCCAGGTCACGAAGCGGAGCTCCGGTTCCGCCTCGCGCCCGACTGAGCCTCCACGCAGGGCCCGGACCCGTCCTGCCAGCCACGCCGTCCGTCAACCCCTCAGGAAACCCATGAGCATCTTCGAACGACTCGAGTCCGAGGTCCGCGGCTACTGCCGCTCGTGGCCGACGGTCTTCGCCACCGCGCACGGCCACACGATGGTCGCCGAGGACGGCACCGAGTACCTGGACTTCTTCGCCGGGGCCGGTGCCCTCAACTACGGCCACAACCACCCCGTGCTGATCGAGGCCCTGCAACGACACCTGTCCGAGCAGGGCTTCATCCACGCCCTCGACATCTCCACCACCACGAAGCGCACCTTCATGGAGCGCTTCGAGGAGCTGATCCTGGAGCCCCGCGGCCTGGACCACAAGATCCAGTTCCCCGGGCCCACCGGCACGAACGCCGTCGAGGCCGCCCTCAAGCTGGCCCGCAAGGCGACGGGACGTCATCGCGTCGTCGGCTTCACCAACGGCTTCCACGGCATGACCCTCGGCTCCCTCGCCGTGACGGGCAACGCCATGAAGCGGGGCGGCGCCGGCGTCCCCCTCGCGGACTCGGCGTCGATGCCCTTCGCCAACTACCTGGGCGACGACATCGACAGCCTGCGGGTGCTCGAGGCCATGATCTCCGGCGGGTCGAGCGGCCTCGACGAGCCGGCCGCCGTCATCGTGGAGACCACCCAGGGCGAGGGTGGCATCAACCCGGCGTCGGGCCAGTGGATGCGCAACCTCGACGACATCTGCAAGCGCCACGGGATCCTGCTCATCATCGACGACATCCAGGTCGGGTGCGGACGCACGGGGCCCTTCTTCTCGTTCGAGGAGATGGGGATCGACCCCGACATCGTGACCCTGTCCAAGTCGATCTCGGGCTCCGGCCTGCCGATGGCCCTCGTGCTCATCAAGCCCGAGCACGACGTGTGGGCCCCCGGGGAGCACAACGGGACCTTCCGCGGCAACAACGCGGCCTTCGTCACGGCGACCGCCGCGCTCGACCACTTCTGGTGCGACGACGAGCTGACCCGCTCGACGGCCGCCAAGTCGGACAAGGCCTGCGCCGGCCTGCAGTCGATCATGGACCGCCACCCGGGCCTGTTCACCGACGTGCGTGGGCGTGGGCTCATCCTCGGCCTCGAGGCCGCCGTGCCCGAGATCGGCGCCGCGATGGCCAAGGGTGCCTACGAGCGCGGGCTGATCATCGAGACCGCCGGCGCCGAGGACGAGGTCGTCAAGCTCCTGCCGCCCCTCGTCGTCACCGACGAGGCCATCGACCGGGCGCTCGAGATCCTCGACGAGGTCGCCGACTCCATCAACGACCAGATGGTCGACGATCTCCGTCGCGAGGAGGTGGCGTCGTGATCGTCCGCACCCTCCAAGAGATCGTCGGCACCGAGCGCGACGTCGACGGCGGGAACTGGTCGGCGCGCCGGCTGTGCCTGGCCGACGACGGCATGGGCTTCTCCATGCACGACACCATCCTGCGGGCCGGGACCGAGACCCACATGTGGTACAAGAACCACCTCGAGGGCGTGTACTGCATCGAGGGCAAGGCGACCATCGAGGACAAGGCCACCGGCGAGGTCCACGAGATCCGCCCCGGCACGATCTACCTGCTCAACGACCACGACCAGCACGTGGTCCGGGTCGAGGAGGACCTGCGGGTCATCTGCACGTTCAACCCCCCGGTCACCGGCGCCGAGGTCCACGACGAGGACGGCGCCTACCCGCTGCTGGCGGCGGAGGGCGAACGGAGCTCCGCGTGACCGCCACCGAGACCGACACCCGTACCACGCTCGATCTGTATCCGTCCCGGAAGGGGCGCCCGGCCGAGCTGCTCCCCCGGATCGATCCGGTGGTGCACGGCCCGGCGACCGAAGGACCGCTCGGTCCCGAGCAGGTCGAGCACTTCGAGCGGCACGGGTACGTCACCCTGCCTGCCGTGTTCTCGGCCGACGAGATCCACCAGCTCGACCGCCAGCTCGACGATCTGGTCGCCGGCGGCGACATCCACAGCGATCGGGTGATCGCGGAGCCCGGCTCGGCCGAGATCCGCTCGATCTTCGCGTTCCACGAGGGCAGCGACGGCCTCGCCGACGTGCCCGCCGACGAGCGCCTGGCCGGCGTCGCCCGCCAGCTGCTCGGGTCCGACGTCTACATCCACCAGAGCCGCGTCAACCGCAAGCCCGGGTTCCGCGGCAAGGACTTCCAGTGGCACTCCGACTTCGAGACCTGGCACACCGAGGACGGCATGCCCCGGATGCGCTGCCTCAGCGCCGTCGTCCAGCTCACCGACAACGAGCCGTGGAACGGTTCGCTCCTGGTGATGCCGGGGTCGCACCGGTGGTTCGTGACCTGCCCCGAACCCACGCCGCCGGCCAACCACGAGCGCTCGCTCAAGGTGCAAGAGGTGGGCGTGCCCGACGAGGCCAGCCTCACCACGCTCTTCGAGCGCCACGGGATCGACCAGTGCACCGGTCCGGCCGGGTCGGTGCTGTTCTTCGACTGCAACCTCATGCACGGGTCGTCGTCGAACATCTCGCCCCTGCCCCGGCGGAACCTGTTCATCGTCTACAACAGCGTGGAGAACGCGTTGGGGGAGCCGTACTCCGCACCCCAGCGGCGGCCGACGCACATCGCCTCGCGCACGTTCACCCCGGTCAGACGACGCGCCCGCACAGGGCGAGCAGCACCGCCAGCGCGGTGAGGCCGAGGCCGGTGAGCAGGTCCACCTGGCGCCGCCGCAGCGCGGTGGCCCCGG
>CAZCJT010000061.1:0-10563 GCA_964498565.1 uncultured Acidimicrobiaceae bacterium | reverse complement strand
GGCCTCGACGGCGTCATGCTGGCCATGGGTGCAGCGATGGTGCTCGGCAGCAGGCGTCAGAGCGCCCAGCGCTGAGCCACTGAACACCCGCCGCTGAGCGGACTGCTCTGACCGGAGCCCAGCCACCCACCGTGTGGCTGGGCTCCGGCGCGTCCGGCAACCGTTTCGAACCTCGAGGCGATCGGCGGTACCATGGCCCAACGGCTCTCAGAAGGGGGGCCGGTCCGTCGTTTTCGGGCCGCACGAGCCGTGCAGACCACCAAGGAAAGAGGAGGGCCGCATGCCGGCCACCATCGTCGTGGGCACCCAGTGGGGTGATGAGGGCAAGGGCCGCTTCGTCGACCTCTTCTCCAAGGAGATGTCGATGGTGGTGCGCTACCAGGGCGGCCACAACGCCGGCCACACCATCGTGGCCGACGGCGAGTCCTTCGCCCTGCAGCTCATCCCGAGCGGCATCCTCTACCCCCACATCACCCCGGTGATCGGCAACGGCGTCGTCGTCGATCCCAAGGTGATGCTGGCCGAGATCGCCATGCTCGAGTCGCGCGGCGTCAACTGCGACAAGCTCCGCCTGTCCGGCAACGCCCACCTGATCTTCCCGTACCACCAGACGATCGACCGCATGACCGAGCGCTGGCTCGGCCGCAACAAGCTCGGCACCACCAAGCGGGGCATCGGGCCCGCCTACGCCGACAAGGCCGCTCGCGTCGGCATCCGCGTCCAGGACCTCTACGACGAGAAGATCTTCATCGAGAAGCTCCGCATCGTCCTGCGCGAGACCAACGCCGTGCTGGCCAAGGTCTACAACCAGCTCCCCGTCGACGAGGACGAGATCGTCGACGCCTACCTGGGCACGTACCGGGACGCCATCGCCCCCTACGTGACCGACACGGTCAACCTCGTGCACGAGGCCCTCGAGGCCGGTCAGCACGTCCTGTTCGAGGGCGCCCAGGCCACCTTCCTCGACCTCGACCACGGCACGTACCCCTACGTCACCTCCTCGAACCCGGTGGCCGGTGGCGCCACCGTCGGCTCGGGCATCGGTCCCCGCCACGTCGACCGGGTGGTCGGCGTCGGCAAGGCGTACCTCACCCGCGTCGGCTCCGGTCCGTTCCCCACCGAGCTGTTCGACGAGCTCGGTGACCGCATCGTCGACGTCGGCCACGAGTACGGCGTGAACACCAAGCGCCGCCGCCGCCCGGGCTGGTTCGACGCCGTGATGATGCGCCACGCCGTCCGGCTCAACTCTCTGTCGGAGCTGGCCATCACCAAGCTCGACGTGCTCGACAGCTTCGACACGATCAAGGTGTGCGTGGCCTACGAGCTCGACGGTGAGCGCATCGAGCGCATGCCCGACAACCAGTCGGTGATCCACAAGTGCACGCCGATCTACGAGGAGCTGCCCGGCTGGAAGACCGACGTGTCGGCCTCCACCGAGCCGCACCACCTCCCGGCGAATGCACGGTCCTACATCCAGTTCCTGGCCGACCAGTGCGGCGTGCCGATCAGCCTCCTCGGCGTCGGCCCCAGCCGCGACCAGTACGTGCAGCTGGCCAGCTGAGCCCCAGTCGGGAGAATCGCTGCGACAAGCCCCCGGAATCCGAGGGCACTTGGCAGCGATTTTCCCTCACGCCGTAGGTTTCCGGCCGTGAAGGTGTGCGTGGTCGGGTCCGGTGGTCGAGAGCACGCGCTGGCCGTGGTGCTGGGCCGTACGGCAGAGGTCGTCGTGACGCCGGGCAACCCCGGCATCCCCGGGTCGGTGGACACGCCGGCCGAGGACATCGATGCCGACCTGTTCGTCGTCGGCCCCGAGCAGCCCCTGGTCGACGGCCTCGCCGACGACCTCCGGGCCCAGGGCAAGCTGGTCTTCGGGCCCGGTGCCGACGGCGCCCGGTTGGAGGGTTCGAAGGCGTTCATGAAGGAGGTCGTGGCGGCCGCCGGCGTGCCCACCGCCCGCTACGCCGACTTCGACGACCCCGACGACGCGATCGCCTTCCTCGACACGCTCCCGTCGGGCCCCGACGGCGGCTACGTCATCAAGACCGACGGGCTCGCCGCCGGCAAGGGCGTGCTCGTCACCACCGACCGGGCCGAGGCCGAGACCGACATCCGCGAGAAGCTCGCCGGCGACAGCTTCGGGGACGCCGGCCGCCGGGTCGTGATCGAGGAGCGCATGGTCGGCCCCGAGCTCAGCGTGCTCGCCGTGTGCGACGGCCAGCGAGCCGTCGCGCTGGACCCGGCCCAGGACTACAAGCGCGTCGGCGACGGCGACCAGGGCCCCAACACCGGCGGCATGGGGTGCTACAGCCCGGTCCCGGCCGCCGACGCTGCCATGGTCGAGCGGGTCCTGGCCGAGTTCGTCGAACCCACGCTGGCCGAGCTGCGAGCCCGGGGCATCGACTACCGGGGCGTCCTCTACGCCGGCCTCATGCTGACCGGCGAGGGCCCCAAGCTCGTGGAGTACAACGTCCGCTTCGGTGACCCGGAGTCCCAGGTGGTGCTGCCCCGGCTGACCAGCGACCTGGCCCAGCTGCTCGCCGAGGCCGCGGCCGGCGAGCTGCGCAGCGAGCCCACCTTCTCCGACGATGCCTGCGTCGCGGTGGCGTGCGCGGCCGAGGGCTACCCGACCAGCACCCGTTCTGGCGACGTGATCGAGGGGCTCGACCGCCTCGACGACCTGGAGGGTGTCGACGTGCTCTTCGCCGGTGTCGCCTCGGGACAGGACGGTTCGCTGGTCACGGCCGGGGGACGCGTGCTCTACGTGTGCGGCACCGCAGCCGACATCGAGCAGGCTCGGGCCCTGGCGTACCAGGGGGTCGGCCGCCTCGGGTGGCCGGGCATGCACCACCGCAGCGACATCGCGGCCCACCCCACCACCTGACCACGGCCTCCGGGCGGTGGCGCTGGTCAGGCGTCGCGGTCGCGGAGGCGGCGGCCCTTCTCGATGGCCAGGTAGCGGAGGTCGTCGGCGAAGGCGGCCAGGCGGTCGCGCAGCGCGGCCGCGGCCGGGTCGACGCCGGAGGCCAGGATGCGTGCCGCCAGCAGGCCGGCGTTGCGCGCACCACCGACCGACACGGTGGCCACCGGGATGCCGGCGGGCATCTGCACGATGGAGAGCAGCGAGTCCATGCCGTCGAGGTGCTTCAACGGCACCGGCACGCCGATGACCGGGAGGACCGTGACGGACGCGAGCATCCCCGGCAGGTGCGCAGCGCCCCCGGCCCCGGCGACGATCACCCGCAGCCCGCGATCGGCGGCGGTGCGGCCGTAGGCGATCATGTCGTCGGGCATGCGGTGGGCGGAGACGACGTCCGCCTCGTAGGCGATGCCGAGCTCGTCGAGGGCGATCGCGGCCTGTTCCATCACGGGCCAGTCGCTGTCGCTGCCCATGACGATCCCGACGACGGGTGCAGGGTCCAGGCTCATGTGTCGTGCGCTCCTCGGAGCTGGTCGGCGGCCCAGCGGGCTCGCTCGCGGAGGTCTTCGAGGTCGTCGCCGCAGACGGTGACGTGCCCCAGCTTGCGGCCCGGTCGGACCTGCTTGCCGTACAGGTGGACCCGCAGTGCCGGGTCGCCGGCGAGGAGGTGGTCGAGCTGCCCGTGCAGGTCGGTGCAGGAGCCGCCGAGGACGTTGGCCATCACCGTCCACGGCGCACGGGCCTCGGTGCTCCCGAGGGGAAGGTCGAGCACGGCTCGGAGGTGCTGCTCGAACTGGCTGGTGACCGCACCGTCGATGGTCCAGTGGCCGCTGTTGTGGGGCCGCATGGCGAGCTCGTTGACGAGGAACGTCCGCCGGCCCTGCTCGTCGGTGACCTCGAACAGCTCCACGGCGAGCACGCCGGTGACGTCGAGCTCGGTCGCGATGCGCTCGGCGATGTCGGTGGCGACACGGGCGACGTCGGCATCCACGTGGGGTGCGGGGGCGAGCACCTCGGTGCAGATGCCGTCGGTCTGGACGGTCTCCACCAGCGGCCACGCCGCGACCCGCCCGCTCGGGGTACGGGCCACGAGCGCGGCGAGCTCCCGGGAGAACCCGACCGCCTCCTCGAGCAGGATCCCGTCGGCCAGCGGACCCGGATCCCAGACCGCAGCGAGCCAGTCGTCGATGTCGCCGGGGCCGTCGATGCGACGCACCCCCTTGCCGTCGTAGCCGCCGCGCGGCGTCTTTGCGATCACAGGGAAGCCGACCTCGGCGCCGAAGCGGTCCACGTCGGCGGCGCTCGTGGCGACGGCCCAGCGGGGGCAGGGGATGCCGAGCTCCGTGAGTCGGCGTCGCATGGCCACCTTGTCCTGTGCGTGGACGAGCGCGTGCGGCGTCGGATGCACCGCGGCGCCGCCGTCGACCAGCGCCCGCAGCACGTGGGCAGGCACGTGCTCGTGGTCGAAGGTGACCACGTCCGATCGGTCGGCGAGTGCGCGGACGGCGTCGAGGTCGTCGGGCGCCCCGATGGACACGTCGGGGACCACCTGCGCCGCCGATTCCCCTTCGGTCTCCGCCAGCACGGCGAGCGTCACCGACAGCGCGACCGCGGGTGGCTGGCACATGCGGGCCAGCTGCCCGGCCCCCACGATCCCGACGACGGGGAAGCGCGTGGCGGGGGTGTGGTCCACGGGCCGGAACCCTAACGGTGTGCCCGGTCTGCGTCTGCAGTCCGCATGACGGGGTTCTGCGAGACTGGATCGGTGAGCACCCGTGACGTTCCCAACGTGCTGGCCACCCGCTACGCCAGCGATGCCATGGCCGAGCTGTGGTCGCCGGCCACCAAGGTGGTGCTCGAGCGCAAGCTCTGGTTGGCCGTGCTCGAGGCCCAGGCCGCGGTGGGCCTCGACGTCCCCGACGGCGCCATCGAGGACTACCGCAAGGTCGTCGACGACGTCGACCTCGCCTCCATCGAGGCCCGTGAGCGGGTCACGAAGCACGACGTGAAGGCCCGGATCGAGGAGTTCTCCGCCCTGGCCGGCCACGAGCTCATCCACGCCGGCATGACGTCGCGCGACCTGACCGAGAACGTCGAGCAGCTGCAGGTGCGCGACGCCATGGTGTTGATCCGGGACCGCGCCGTCGCTGCGCTCGCCGCCCTGGCCCGCCTCGCGGTCGAGCACGCCGACACTCCCATGGCCGCCCGGAGCCACAACGTCGCCGCCCAGGTCACCACCCTCGGCAAGCGGTTCGCCGTCGCCGGCGAGGAGCTGCTCGTCGCCTTCGAGCGCCTCGAGGCCCTCATCGAGCGCTACCCGCTCCGTGGCATCAAGGGTCCGGTCGGCACCCAGACCGACCAGCTCGACCTGCTCGGCTCCGACGAGGCGGTGGACGCCGTCGAGGCCGCCGTGGCCCGCCACCTCGGCTTCTCCCGGACGCTCACCAACGTCGGCCAGGTGTACCCCCGCAGCCTCGACATGGAGGTCGTCGGTGCGCTCGTGCAGCTCGCGTCCGGACCGTCCAGCCTGGCCACCACCATCCGCCTCATGGCCGGCCACGAGCTGGCCACCGAGGGCTTCCTGCCCGGGCAGGTCGGGTCCTCGGCCATGCCGCACAAGATGAACAGCCGCTCCTGCGAACGGGTGAACGGCCTCAAGCACGTCCTCGCCGGCCACCAGGCCATGGTCACCAGCCTCGCCGGCGACCAGTGGAACGAAGGAGACGTCAGCTGCTCGGTCGTGCGCCGGATCGCCCTGCCCGACGCGTTCTTCGCCGCCGACGGCCTGTTCGAGACGTTCCTCACCGTGCTGCGCGGCTTCGGCGCCTACCCCGCCGTCATCCAGGCCGAGCTCGACCGCTACCTGCCCTTCCTCGCCACGACGAAGGTGCTGATGGCCGCCGTGCGAGCAGGCGCCGGCCGGGAAGAGGCCCACGAGGCCATCAAGGAGCACGCCGTCGCCGTGGCTCTCGCCATGCGCGAGCAGGGCCAGGCCGACAACGACCTGCTCGACCGCCTCGCTGCCGACCCCCGCCTGCCCATCGACCGGGACGGTCTGGCCGACGCCCTCGCCGACCCCATGTCGGTCGCCGGCCGGGCCCAGGCGCAGGTGGCCGCCTTCGCCGACCAGGTCGCCGCCGTGGTCGCCCGCCACCCGGAGGCGGCGTCGTACGCCCCCGGCGACATCCTCTGACATCATCGGACCGTGGACGTCGACCTCCCCCTCCTGAACACCGGCAAGGTGCGGGGGATCTACGACGCCGGCCCCGACCACCTCCTGCTGGTGACCTCGGACCGCATCTCGGCCTTCGATGTGGTGATGGCCGAGACGATTCCCGACAAGGGCCGCGTGCTCACGGCCATGTCGGCGTTCTGGTTCGAGCTGCTCGCCGACGTCGCCCCCAACCACCTGGTGTCGACCGAGCTGGCCGACTTCCCCGAGGGGGCCCGGGACCCCTCCCTCGCCGGGCGCACGATGCTCACCCGCCGGGCCGAGATGCTGCCCATCGAGTGCGTGGTGCGCGGCTACCTCACCGGCTCGGCGTGGAAGGAGTACGAGACGGCAGGGACCATGCACGGCCAGGCGATGCCCGAGGGCCTCCAGGAGTCCGAACGCCTCCCCGAACCCGTGTTCACCCCGGCCACGAAGGCTGAACCGGGCGAGCACGACGAGAACATCGGCTTCGACACCGCCGTCGAGCTCGTCGGCGGTGACGTCGCCGAGCAGGCCCGCGACATCGCCCTCGCCGCCTACCGCAAGGGTGCCGACTGGGCTCGTGAGCGGGGCATCATCATCGCCGACACCAAGTTCGAGCTCGGCTGGATCGAGGGGGAGCTGGCCATCTGCGACGAGGTCCTCACCCCCGACTCGTCCCGGTTCTGGCCGGCCGCCGACTGGAGACCCGGCACCACGCCGTCGAGCTTCGACAAGCAGCCCCTCCGGGACTGGCTGGCCGCCGTCGACGGCTGGGACAAGGCTCCGCCCCCGCCACCGCTGCCCGACGACGTCGTCGCCGCCACCGCGGCCCGGTACCGCGAGGCCTACGAGCGCATCTGCGGCCGGTCGCTGGCCGACTGGCCGGGCGGCACCTGACCCCACCTGTTCTGGTATACGGATTCCCTCACATGTGAGGGAATCCGTATACCAGAACGGTCTTGGGGCCCACGTAGATTGGCCGCCATGCGCTTCGACGTCCAGGTGGAGACCAGGCCCCGAGCGGGGATCGCCGATCCCGAGGGATCCACCATCGAGCGGTCGCTGCCGGCGCTCGGCTTCGAGGGCATCCACGACGTGCGGGTGGGCAAGTCGTTCCGCTTCCACGTCGACGCCGGCGACGAGGCCGCCGCCACCGCCCTCGTCCAGGACGTGTGCGCCCGGTTCCTCACCAACCCGGTCATCGAGGACGCCACCATCACCGTGTCGGAAGGGTCCACCGTCTGATGGCGGCTCGCATCGGCATCGTCCTGTTCCCCGGTTCGAACTGCGAGCACGACGCGGTCGAGGCGGTCCGCACCCTCGGCGGTGACGCCGAGGTGCTGTGGCACGGCGAGGCCGACCTGCGGGGCGTCGACGGGGTCATCGTGCCCGGCGGGTTCGCCCACGGCGACTACCTGCGCCCCGGTGCCATCGCCCGCTTCTCGCCGGTGATGCAGGCGGTCCAGGCCTTCGCCGCCGACGGAGGCCCCGTGGTCGGCATCTGCAACGGCTTCCAGGTGCTCACCGAGGCCGGCATGCTCCCCGGTGCGCTCCAGAAGAACGCCGGATTGAAGTTCCTGTGCCGCACGGCGACGCTGCGGGTGGAGACCACCGATTCGGTGCTCACGTCAGCGGCTGCGATCGGTGCGGAGCTGCGCGTCCCGGTGAACCACTTCGAGGGCAACTACACCTGCGATGACGAGACGCTGGCGATGTTGCGGTCCGAGGATCGGGTCGTGGTCCGCTACGCCGAGAACGTCAACGGCTCGGTCGACGACATCGCCGGCGTGTGCAATGAGGGCCGCAACGTCGTGGGCCTGATGCCGCACCCGGAGCGGGCCTGCGACGAGCTGCTCGGCTCGACCGACGGGGTCCCGCTGCTGCGCTCGCTGCTCGATTCGGCCAGCCGGGCCTCGGTCTGACTGCTACATCAGCACTGCCAGTTTCGGGTATGCGGTCCCCCGTTGGGGCTCCGTGGTGGGTTCGTCGGCTTGGCGGCGCCGGAGGGTGATCAGGACGCTCGGCTGATGCCGGCCTTCTTCAGCACGGCGGCGTCGACGCCGAGCTCGCGCCAGGCGGCGTAGGAGATGCCCTTGCGCTCGCTGTAGCCCTTGGCGGCCTCGACGAAGTCCTTTTCGAGGCCCTCGAGGTCGGCCTTGTTCTCGCTGGATTCCAGCTCGGCCTGGAGGTCCATCCGGTCCTGGATGAGCTGCAGGCGCTTGATCGGATCAGCCTCGACCAGCTGCTGCTCGATCTTCACCAATTGCGACTGCATCGATTCAGCGGTCCGCTTCCGTCCCCGCTTGGGCTTGTGCTGCTCGAGCGCTTCGAGATAGTCGCGAACTGCGCGCCCCTGGCGACGCCCTTCTGCGAGTGCGGCCTTGTGCTCATCGGTCATCGCGCGCTTCGGTGTCATCACCCTGCAGGGAACCACAACGACATCCCATTTGGCAATCCACCAGGCCGACCAGTCGCTCCATATCGGCTCCTACGGTCGCCGCCTTTGCTGGTTCGGTGACGGGCGCATGTGGACGTGCGGGGCGCCGGGGTGGCCTCGCGTAGCGTGCGCACATGGCCGATCGCCGCGACCGAGACCCCGTCGAGCACGACCCCGACGTCCACCGCGCCCTCGGTCTCACCGATGACGAGGCCGACGAGATCGCCCGCATCCTCGGTCGTCCGGCCAACCAGCTCGAGCTGGCCATGTACTCGGTCATGTGGTCCGAGCACTGCTCCTACAAGTCGTCTCGGGTCCACCTCCGCCGGCTCCCGTCCGAGGCGCCCCACGTGCTCGTCGGCCCCGGCGAGGGCGCCGGCGTGGTCGACGTCGGCGACGGCATCGCCGCCGCCTTCCGGATCGAGAGCCACAACCACCCGTCCGCCATCGAGCCGTACCAGGGCGCGGCCACCGGCGTCGGGGGCATCCTGCGCGACGTCTTCTCCATGGGCGCCCGGCCCATCGCCTTGATGGACCCGCTGCGGTTCGGCCCCCTCGACGATCCCCGGAGCCGCTGGATCGCCGAAGGGGTCGTGTCCGGCGTCTCCGGCTACGGCAACTCGGTGGGCGTCCCCACGGTGGGCGGTGAGACCGTCTTCGACGCCACCTACCAGGGGAACCCGCTGGTCAACGTCTTCTGCCTCGGCGTGCTGCCCCAGGACCGCCTGGCCCTGGCCCGGGCGTCGGGCCCCGGGAACCTCACCGTCCTGTTCGGCTCGGCCACCGGGCGCGACGGCATCGGCGGCGCCAGCGTGCTCGCCTCAGCCTCGTTCACCGAGGGGGATGAGGAGAAGCGGCCGAGCGTGCAGGTCGGCGACCCGTTCGAGGAGAAGCGCCTCATCGAGGCGTGCCTGGAGATCCTCGAGGCCGGCCTGGTGGTCGGCATCCAGGACCTCGGGGCCGCCGGCATCACCGGTGCGGCCAGCGAGACGTCGTCCAAGGGCGGCGTCGGCATGGACCTGTACCTCGACCAGGTGCACGTCCGCGAAGAGGGCATGGCGCCCTTCGAGATCATGATCAGCGAGAGCCAGGAGCGGATGCTGGCCATCGTCGAGCCCGGCAAGCTCGACGAGCTCCTGGCCATCTGCGCCAAGTGGGAGATCTCGGCCTCGGTCATCGGGAACGTGACCGGCACCGGCCGGTTCCGGGTGCTCGACCGCCTTGACGGCGACGTCCTCGCCGACATCCCGGCCAGCTCCCTCGACGACGACGCCCCGCTCTACCAGCGGCCCCTGGCCGAGCCCGCCGACCGGGCCGAGCGGGCCGCCGACGTGGCCGAGTCGCTCCCCGCACCGGGCGACGCCGGCGCCGAGCTGCTCGCCCTGCTGGCGGACACGTCGTGGGTGTGGACCCAGTACGACCACCAGCTGTTCCTCAACACCGTGGTCGGCCCGGGCGACGACGCCACCGTCCTGCGGCTCAAGGACCCCCGAACCGGGGAGCCCACCGGGCGGGGTCTCGGCCTCACCACCGACGGCAACCACCGCTGGTGCCGCCTCGACCCGCGCTCCGGCATGGCTGCGGTCGTGGCCGAGTCCGTCGTGAACCTGGCCTGCGTCGGCGCCGAGCCCCTCGCCCTCGTGAACTGCCTGAACTTCGGCAACCCGGAGCACCCCGAGGTCATGTGGCAGCTGTCCGAGGCCATCGACGGCATGGCCGAGGCGTGCCGGGCCCTCGCGGTGCCGGTCATCGGCGGCAACGTGTCGCTCTACAACGAGTCCAACGGCGTGAACATCGACCCGTCACCGGTGATCGGGACGGTGGGCCTCATCCCGGCGCTCGAGCGGCGGCCGCCCGGCATGGGGCTGGTCGAGAGCGCCACGCTGGTCCTGCTCGGCGACCCCGCTACCACGCTGTCGGGGAGCGCATGGGCCTGGTCGCACGACCATCGCGAGGGCATGCCGCCGCAGGTGGACCTGGGCCGGGTCGCGGCGCTCGCTGCGCTGGTGCGCG
>CAZCJT010000060.1:0-10566 GCA_964498565.1 uncultured Acidimicrobiaceae bacterium | reverse complement strand
GCGGCAAGCTCCCGAAGCCGCTCACGCAGCTGCTCAACACCTCACGCAAGTACTCCCTCTGGATGTACCAGTGGGGCCTCGCGTGCTGCGCCATCGAGATGGCCGCCGCCATGGCCGGCCCGCGCTTCGACATCATGCGCCTCGGCGTCATCCCGCTGCCCGCCTCGCCCCGCCAGGCCGACCTCCTCTGCGTGTCCGGCACGGTCACCGACAAGATGGTCCCCGCCGTCCGGCGGCTCTGGGAGCAGATGCCCGACCCGAAGTACGTGATCTCGATGGGCAGCTGCGCCAACTGCGGCGGCCCCTACTGGGACAGCTACTCGGTCACCAAGGGCGTCGACCAGGTCATCCCGGTCGACGTGTACGTCCCCGGCTGCCCGCCCCGGCCCGAGGCCCTGCTCGAGGGCGTGGTCCTGCTCCAGGAGCGCATCGCCAGCGAGGACATGGCCGAGAAGTGGCGAGGTGATCCCATTGTCGTCAGCTGACACCGAGACCACCACCGACGACGAAGCCCCCCAGCAGGAGCCCGATCCCCGCCGCGAGGCGCTGCTCGCCGGCCTGGCCGAGCGCCTCGGCGACGACCTCCTCGACTCCCACCTCCGCCCCGGCGTCGAGCTCTGGGTCCGCATCACGCCCGCGGCCTGGCTGCCCACGATCCGCCACCTGCGCGACGACCTCGGCTTCCGCTTCTTCGAGTTCCTCTCGGCCATCGACTGGATGCCGAACCCCTACGGCCGCTACGAGGAGGCCGCGGTCGACGTCGACCTGCACGCCCTCCGCGCCAGCGCCCTGGCTGTCGACCCGAGCACGTTCGAGACCGGTGTGGCCGGCGGCGACACCCGCTTCCAGGTCTTCGCCCGGGTGATGAACCTGGCCGAGCGCGGCCTCGGCATCATCCTGAAGGTCGACGTGCCCCCGGCCCCCGACGCCCCGAACGAGCCCGGCGCCATCGACTCCATCACGGCCGTCTTCCCCGGCGCCGACTGGAACGAGCGCGAGGTCTTCGAGATGTTCGGCATCGGCTTCGACGGCCACCGCAACCTGCGCACCCTGTACCTGCCGTCGGGCTTCGAGGGGAACCCCCTGCGCAAGGACTACCCGCTGCTGTCCCGGCACGTGAAGCCGTGGCCGGGCATCGTCGACGTCGAGCCCATGCCCGGCGGCGGCGCCGAGGAGGAGGGCGACGAATGACCGTCACCGAGTCAGAGCAGCTCGCCTACGTGACCGCCAAGGCCGCCGACGCCCGCGTCAACGTGGAGCTCGAGACCGACGACGGCATGACGCTGAACATCGGTCCGCAGCACCCCGCCACGCACGGCACGCTGCGCATCGTCGCCAAGCTCGACGGCGAGCAGGTCCTGTGGGTCGAGCCGATCATGGGCTACATGCACCGGGGCTACGAGAAGCTCGTCGAGGTGCGGACCTACCCGCAGGTCACCACGCTGGTGAACCGCATCGACTGGCTGGCCGCCTCCTGCAACGAGGTGCCCTTCATCCTCGCCGCCGAGCAGCTCATGGGCGTCGAGGCCCCGCTGCGGGCCCAGTACCTGCGCACGATCTTCCACGAGATGGGCCGCATCGCCCACCTCACGATGTTCCTCGGCGACATGGGCGTGCAGATCGGTGCCCTGACGCCGATGTTCTACGCGATGCGCGACCGCGAGTTCGTGCTCAACCAGACCGAGTCGGTCAGCGGCGGGCGCTTCCACCCCAACTTCAACCGCATCGGCGGCCTGAAGGACGACCTCCCGAAGGGCTGGATCGACGAGACGATCCGGATCATGCGGAAGATGGAGGCCTTCTGCGACGAGATGGAGGAGCTGCTCCTCGGCAACGAGATCTTCGAGCAGCGCACGCGCGGCATCGGCATCATCCCGGCCGAGATCGCCCAGCAGTACGGGCTCTCCGGCGCCAACCTGCGGGCCTCGGGCGTCGACTGGGACCTGCGCCGCGACGCCGACTACCCGATGGCCTGGAAGCACGCCGACTTCGACGTCATCACCCACACCGACGGCGACTGCTACGCCCGCACCTGGGTCCGCCTCCAGGAGACCCGCGAGGCCTGCAAGATCGTCACCCAGCTCTGCCAGGACCTGCCCTCGGGGCCGATCATGGCCAAGGTCCCCCGCATCATCAAGGTGCCGGCGGGCGAGGCCTACGTGGCCACCGAGAACCCGCTCGGCGAGATGGGCTACTACATCGTCTCCAAGGGCGACCTCGGCCCGTTCCGGGTCAAGATCCGCACCGCCAGCTTCCAGAACATCTCGATCGTGCCGTGGCTGCTGCGGGGCGTCTACGTGCCCGACATCATCTCCATCCTCGGCTCGCTGTACTTCATCCTCGGAGACATCGACCGATGACGCCGTTCGCTTCGCTCACTGACCGAGTTGCTCGGCAGGGCCTCACAACTCGCGGAGTTGCGCTGTGATCGCGTTGGAGCTGGCGTACTGGCAGGAGTCGGTCCTGCGCAGCCTGGGCGTCCTCGCCGCGGTGCTGCTGCCCGCCGGCACGTTCGTCTACGTGTTCCTGTTCAAGATGGTCAGCTTCATGCAGAGCCGCCTCGGCCCCATGGAGGCCGGCCCCTACGGGTCCATGCAGCTGCTCGCCGAGGTCGGCAAGTTCCTCCAGAAGGAGGACGTCGTCCCCGACCGGGCCGACCGCACGCTGTTCAAGATGGCGCCGTACCTCGTGGTCGGCTCCGTGCTGCTCACCTACGTCGTGGTGCCCTTCGGGCCCGACATGGTGTTCATGGACAACCAGTTCTTCGGCACCGGCATCTTCTACGTGATGGCCGTGTCGTCCATCTCGGTGATCGGCATCATCGTCGCCGGCTGGGCCTCGGCCTCGAAGTACTCGCTGCTCGGCGCCATCCGCGGCGCCGGCCAGCTCATCGCCTACGAGCTGCCGCTGGTGCTGTCGGTCGTCGGCGTGGTCATCCAGGCCGGCACGCTCGACCTGCAGCGCATGGTGATCGCCCAGGCCGAGGGCGAGATCTTCGGTTGGGGCGGCATCGGCAACCCCTACATCCTCACCCAGTTCGTCGGGATGCTCGTCTTCATGGTCGCCATGCAGGCCGAGCTGGCCCAGACGCCCTTCGACATGCCCGTCGCCGAGTCCGAGCTCGTCACCGGCTACATGACCGAGTACACGGGCCTGCGCTTCCTGCTCTTCTTCATCGGCGAGTTCGCCACGGCCGGCGCCTTCTCGGCCATCGCCGCCACCATGTTCCTCGGCGGCTGGTACGTGCCGGGCCTCGACATGGACGCCGACTACATGAACGTGGTCGGCCCGGTGGTGCTGCTCGCCAAGATGATGATCTTCGGCGGCATCGTCTTCTTCGTCCGCTTCACCTACCCGCGGTTCCGTGAGGACCAGCTCCAGCGCTTCGCCTGGAAGTACCTCATCCCGATCGCCCTCGTGAACATCGCAGCCACCGGCATCCTCAAGGTGGTCTTCTGATGCCCAAGCCCAAGATCCCCGGCGTCATCTCCGGTCTGAAGGTCACCTTCAAGGAGATGCTGTCGCCCAACGTGACGGTGCAGTACCCCAGGGAGAAGGAGCCGCCGCCCGCCCGGGCCCGCGGCGTCATCGCCCTGAAGGAGGAGAACTGCACGGTCTGCATGCTCTGCGCGCGCAGCTGCCCGGACTGGTGCATCTACATCGAGGGCCACAAGGAGAAGGCACCGCCGCGTCGCCCCGGCGGCAAGCCCCGCACGGTCTCGGCGCTCGACCGCTTCGACATCGACTACGCGCTCTGCATGTACTGCGGCATCTGCGTCGAGGTCTGCCCGTTCGACGCCCTGTTCTGGAGCCCGGAGTTCGAGTACTCCGAGCCCCGCATCGCCGACCTCCTCCACGACAAGGCCCGCCTCGGCGAGTGGATGGAGACCGTGCCGGACTTCGAGCCCTACGAGGCCGGGTCCGAGCAGAAGGTCAAGAAGGTCCCTCGCTGATGGTCGCCCAGAACATCTTCTTCTACGTGATCGCGGCGGTCATGGCCTTCTCCGCCATCCGCGTCGTCACCGTCAAGAACGTGGTGCACGCCGCCATGTACCTGGTGCTGGTCCTGGCCGGCGTCGCCGCCCAGTACATCCTGCTGGCGTCGGAGTTCCTGGCCGCCACCCAGGTCCTCGTCTACATCGGCGCCATCATCGTGCTGGTCCTGTTCGGCGTCATGCTCACCCGGGCCAAGCTCGGCGAGGACGTCAACCTCACCAACGACTACTGGTACGTCGGCGCGTTCACGGGCGTGATCCTCTTCGCCCTGCTGGCCACCTCGCTGCTCGACCACTTCGGCGACGAGCCCCTCGACCAGGCCAACGCCTCCACGCAGCTGGTCGGCAACACCGAGCAGGTCTCCGACGCCATCTTCGGCGCCTACGTCGTGCCGTTCGAAGCCGTGTCGGTCCTGCTGCTCGCCGCCCTCGTCGGGGCCATCGTGCTGGCGCGGAAGGACTGATCGTGGACGACCTGATGCTCAACCAGTTCCTGCTGCTGGCGGCGATCCTGTTCTCGGCGGGCGTCTACGGCGTGCTGGCCAAGCGCAACGCCGTCATCGTGCTGATGTCGATCGAGCTGATCCTCAACGCGGTCAACATCAACCTCGTCGCCTTCGGCGCCCACAACGGCACCATCGTCGGCTCGGTGTTCGCCCTGTTCGTCATCGCCGTCGCCGCCGCCGAGGTCGGCGTCGGTCTGGCCATCGTGCTGCTCATCTACCGGAACCGAAAGAGCGTGGACCTCGACGAGGTCGCGCAGATGAAGGGCTGACCGTGTTCGGAGCCGCTGAAGCCGCCGGGGCCGTCGAACCCGGCTTCCTCCTCGAGAACGCGTACGTCGTGCCGCTGGTCATGGCCGCGTCCTTCGCGGTCACGCTCGCCATCGGCAAGCGCCTCGGCAAGCACGCGTCCTGGATCGGCATCGTGGCGATCGGCTTCTGCTTCCTGTTCGCTATCGGCGTGAACGTGCAGTGGTACGGCTACGTCCAGGAGTCCGAGCACGCGGCTGAGGTGCGCGCCGAGGCGGACCACGCGGAGGCGGGTGAGGGCACCGGCGCAGAGGACGAGTCCCAGGCCGAGGAGACCGGCGACGCCGCCGACGAAGGCGAGGAGCACTCGTACGGCACCCCGGTCGAGGGCGTCGGGCCCATGGTCGTCGGCGAGTCCGCCGCCGCCCGCGCCCCGCCGGTGGCCACCGCCGCCGAGGAGGGTGAGGGCGGCGAGCCCGCTGTCGAGTTCGAGGTCGAGCCCGTCACCAAGACCGTGAGCTGGTGGACCAACGGCACCGTCGAGTTCGAGGTCGGCATGCTCCTCGACGGCATGGCCGTGATGATGCTCTTCGTCGTCACGCTCATCTCGTTGCTCGTGCACGTGTTCTCCACCGACTACGTCGCCGGCGACCGCCGATACACCCACTACTTCGCGTTCCTGTCCCTGTTCTCGGCGGCGATGCTCGGCTTCGTCATGTCGCAGAACACCCTGCAGCTCATCACGCTGTGGGAGCTGGTCGGGGTGTGCTCCTTCGCCCTCATCGGCCACTGGTGGGAGGAGAAGCCCAACTCCGACGCGGCGCTGAAGGCCTTCCTCACCAACCGCGTCGGCGACGTCGGCCTGCTCGTCGGCATGATCATCCTGTTCTTCACCGCCGGACAGACGTTCGACATCCTGGAGATCAACGAGCTCGCCAACGCCGGTTCGATCAGCCACACCGCACTGCTCGTGGCCAGCCTGTGCCTACTGGCGGCGGTGATGTCGAAGTCCGGCCAGTTCATCCTCCACACCTGGCTGCCCGACGCCATGGCCGGCCCCACGCCGGTGTCGGCACTCATCCACGCCGCCACCATGGTCGTTGCGGGCGTCTACATGGTCGCTCGCATGTATGGCGTGTTCTGGAACGGCCTCGTCATCGGCGGCTCGAGCGTCAATGCGCTGGCCGTCGTCGGCGGCCTCACCGTCCTCGGCGGTGCCGGCCTGGCCTTCGTCCAGTCCGACATCAAGAAGGTGCTGGCGTACTCGACGGTCTCGCAGCTGGGCTACATGGTCATGGCCCTCGGCGTCGGCGCATGGACCGCGGCGCTCTTCCACCTCTTCACCCATGCGTTCTTCAAGGCCGGGCTCTTCCTCGGCTCCGGGTCGGTGGCACACGCCGTGCACAGCTTCGACATGAAGAAGGACATGGGTGGCATGAAGCAGTTCATGCCGAAGACGTTCTGGACCTTCCTGGTCTGCACCGCCGCCCTCATCGGCATCTTCCCCTTCGCCGGCTTCTGGTCCAAGGACGAGATCCTCGCCGGCGCCAGCCAGCTCGGCGGCGACGGCTCCTACACCGCGTTCCTGGTGGTGGGCTCCCTCGGCGCCCTGATGACCGCCGCCTACATGACGCGGTGCATCTACCTCACCTTCTTCGGCGAGTTCCGGGGCGGCCACCACGGCGTCGAGAGCGCCGGCACCGAGGACCACCCCGTCCACGAGGACCACGAGGCGGCTGACTCCGGGCACGGTGGGCACGACGACCACGCGGGTCACCACGGCGAACCACACGAGTCGGGACCCCGCATCCTCGTGCCGCTCTACATACTCGCCGGCCTGGCCGTCGTGGCGGGGTTCGTCAACATCCCGGACTCCGGTGCGCTGTCGTGGTGGCCGGAGGACTATGCGCTCATGTTCGAGCACCTCTTCGAGCCCAAGGGTGCCTACTTCCCCTCGCTCACCGTGCCCGGTCCCACAGGATCGTTGTTCACGCATCCGAAGTTCGACATCGTCATCGCCCTGAGCTCCACCCTGCTCGGCCTGCTCGGCATCGGGCTGGCCTACGCCTGGTACTTCAAGGGCCTCGGCCCCCACGGGATCACCAAGCGCAGCAGGATCGCCCGGGCCGGCCACACGTTCCTCGTGAACAAGTACTACTTCGACCACCTGTACACCGGCGTGATCGCCGGCGGCGTCAAGGGCCCCATCGCCCGGGCCGCCAACTGGTCCAACAAGCACATCCTCGACGGCATCGTCGACGGCGTCGGCAAGAGCGCCGTCGTCGGCGGACGCTTCGTCTACGAGACCATCGACCAGAAGGTGGTGGACGGCGCCGTCAACGGCTCCGGTCGCGCCGCCGAGGGCGGTGGACAGGTCTTCCGCACCATGCAGACCGGCAAGGTCCAGCAGTACGGGGCCATCTTCTTCGCCGCCACCGTCGTCCTCGCCGGCGTCTTCATCGTCGTCATCTAGCTCCGCCCAGCCCGCCTCCGCACAGACAGACCAGAGAGACGTACCGACATGGATTTCATCCAGGACTGGGGACTCACCGCGATGGTGTTCGCGCCGCTCGCCGGCGTCGCCATCATGATGCTGTTCCCGAAGGACGCCGACGGCACGCACAAGCTGCTGGCGATGCTGACCTCGCTGGTCACCGCCGCGATCGGCATCGCCGTGCTGGCGGACTTCGACTACGACAACACCGGGTCGCTGCAGTTCGTCCGTGACAACGAGTGGATCTCGGTCATCAACTCCCGGTACCTCATCGGCATCGACGGGCTGTCGGTGCCGCTGCTGGCCCTGACGCTGCTGATCACACCGCTGGTCATCGCCTACTCGTGGAACCACTTCCCCGAGCCGCACAACCCCAAGGCGTTCCTGTCGCTGATCCTCGTGCTGCACACCGGCATGCTCGGCACCTTCGTGGCCCAGGACCTGATCCTGTTCTTCGTGTTCTTCGAGGTCGTGCTGCTGCCGATGTACTTCATGATCGGCGTGTGGGGCGGGCCCGAGCGCCAGTACGCCTCGATCAAGTTCTTCCTCTACACGCTGTTCGGCTCGGCGCTGATGCTGCTGAGCTTCCTCGCCCTCTTCTTCCTCACCGGCGGCGAGACGTTCTCCATGGTCGAGCTGGCCGAGGCCGTGCAGGGCATGGACATCGCCCGCACGACGCAGCTGATCGTGTTCGGCGGCATGTTCATGGGCTTCGCCATCAAGGTGCCGATGTTCCCGTTCCACACCTGGCTGCCCGACGCCCACACCCAGGCCCCCACCCAGGGCTCGGTGATCCTGGCCGCCGTCCTGCTGAAGCTCGGCACCTACGGCTTCATCCGGGTCGCGCTGCCGATCCTGCCCGAGGCGGCCCAGAGCTGGGCGCCATGGATCGGCGGCCTCGCCGTCATCGGCATCATCTACGGCGCGCTGGGCTGCCTGGCCCAGACGGACATGAAGCGGCTGATCGCCTTCTCGTCGGTCGCCCACATGGGCTACACGATGCTCGGCATCTCCACCCTCACCGACTTCGGCATGAACGCCGCCGTCTTCGGCATGGTCGCCCACGGCCTCATCACCGGCATGCTCTTCTTCGTCGCCGGTTCGGTGAAGGAGCGCTACCACACCTTGGAGATCAAGCGCCTCGGTGGCCTGCTCATCTCGGCGCCCCGCATGGGCTGGATCCTCGGCTTCTGCACCATGGCCAGCCTGGGCCTGCCTGGCCTGGCCGGCTTCTGGGGCGAATTCCCCGCCATCCTGGCCGCCTACCAGCCGGCGCCCGGCCTCCCGGTCGAGCTCTTCCGCGGCTACATGGTGGTGGCGGCCCTCGGCACCGTGCTCGCCGCCGGCTACCTCCTCTGGCTGTACCAGCGCACGGCGTTCGGCACGGTCAAGGACGAGTTCGTGGACGACCCGCACATCCACGACGTGCAGGGCCCCGAGTGGGTCGCCTGGACGCCGCTGCTCGCGCTCATCCTGATCCTCGGCGTCTACCCCAACCTGCTCTTCAAGGTCACGGACGGCTCGATCGTGAACGTGGCGCAGCAGATCGCCGCCGCGACGGGGAACTGATCCCGTGCTCGCCCTCGTGCTCGCCCAGGTCAGCGACTTCGTCGCTCCCCACATCGACTACCACGCGTTCGGTCCCGAGCTCGCCCTCGTCGGCGCGCTCGTGGCCGTGCTCGTCGTCGACCTGATCAAGCCAGAGGGGAACAACCCGTTTCTGTCGTCGCTGGCCGGCCTGGGCATCCTCGGCGCCCTGATCCCGGTCATCACGCTGGCCACCGACGGCGCCGACCGCTTCCTGTTCGACGGCGCCTACGTGGTCGACAACTTCTCGCTCGTGCTCAAGGCCCTGTTCCTGGTGTCGGGCTACGTCGTGGTGCTCATGTCCACGAACTACATCGCCGAGGGCGACTACGCCGAGGGCGAGTACTACTTCCTCCTGCTGTCGTCGCTGCTGGGCATGACGCTCATGGCCAGCGCCCGCGACCTGATCACGGTCTTCATCGCCCTCGAGCTGCTGTCGATCCCGGCCTACATGCTCGCCGGCTGGCGCAAGCGCGACCTGATCGGCAACGAGGCCGGCGTCAAGTACTACCTGATGGGCGTCTTCGCCTCGGCGGTGCTGCTCTACGGCATGTCGCTGCTGTTCGGCGTCGCCGGCGACACCCGCCTGACCGAGATCGGCCAGGCCATCGCCGGTGGGGCAGGCGAGACCTCGCTGATCACCCTCGCCATCGTCTTCGTCGTCATCGGCTTCGCGTTCAAGGTCTCGGCCGTGCCGTTCCACACGTGGGCGCCCGACGTGTACCAGGGCGCCCCCACGCCCATCACGGCCTTCCTCGCCGTGGCCTCCAAGGCCGCCGGCTTCGTGGCGCTGCTCCAGCTGGTGTTCATCGCCTTCGCCGACCGCGGCGACGTGGTCCGGCCGCTGATGTGGGTCCTCGCCGCCGCCACCATGACGGTGGGCAACATGATCGCCCTGCGCCAGACCAACGTCGTGCGCCTGCTCGCCTACTCGGGCGTGGCCCAGGCCGGCTTCATGCTCGCTCCGCTCGCCGTGGACTCCGACCTGTCGCTGGAGGCCGTCGTCACGTACCTGCTGATCTACGCGGCCATGAACCTGGGGGCCTTCGCCGCGGTCATCGGGATCGCCCGCAAGACCCGCTCGGCCGAGATCTCGTCCTTCGGCGGCCTCTTCGAGTACGCCCCGGGCCTCACCGTCGTGCTCTCGCTGTTCCTCTTCAGCCTGGCCGGCATCCCGCCGCTCGGCGGCTGGCTGGCCAAGTTCGTGGTGTTCCGGGCGCTCGCCGATGCCAACACCACGTCGGGCTACGTGATGGGTGCGATCGTCGCCGTGAACTCGGTGATCGCGCTCTACTACTACGCCAACATCGCCCGGGAGATGTGGATGAAGCCGGTGCCCGACGGCGACCGCACCAGCGTCGTCGTGCCGTTCTCGATCGGCGCCGCACTCTGCCTCAGCGTCGTGGCCACGGTGGCCTTCGGTGTGTCCGACATCGCCACGCGCCTCGGCGACGAGGCGACGTTCCTGCTGGCCCTCTGAGGTCGGGCATGGCCGGCGAGCCGGTCGAGGCCTTCGTCGAGCGGGCCCTCTACGGGCCCGACGGCTTCTACGAGACCGGCGGTCGCGCCGGTCGCCGGGGCGCGTCCTTCGTGACGAGCCCCGAGGTCGGTCCCCTCTTCGGTGCCGTGGTCGCCCGGGCCATCGATGCCTGGTGGGGTGACGCCGGCCGCCCGGACGAATGGGTGGTGGTCGATGCCGGGGCCGGGCCCGGCACGCTGGCCCGGGCGATCCTGGCCG
>CAZCJT010000059.1:0-10570 GCA_964498565.1 uncultured Acidimicrobiaceae bacterium | reverse complement strand
CCGACAAGATCTTCACCAACCCGGCCGACGAGCGGACCGAGAACTACGTGACCGGCCGCTTCGGGTGATGGATCCTGCAGCCCCCCGGCCGGAGAGCTCCACCGACCAGGACGGTCGACCCATGCGGCGATCCTTCCACGACGAGCTCGACCAGCTCCGCCTCCAAGTCGAGCTGATGGGCGCCAAAGTCGACCAGAACCTCGAGCGCATGACCTGCGTCCTGCAGACGGGCGACGCACACGAGGCTGAGGACGCGCTCGCAAGCGACGACGCCATCGACGCCATGGACGTGAGCCTCACCGAGCGCTGCTACGACCTCCTCGCTCGGGAGAACCCCGTCGCCTCCGACCTCCGGTTCATCGTGTCGGTGCTGCGCATGCTCTCCGAGCTGGAGCGCATCGGCGACCTCGCACTCCGCGTCGTGAAGCTCAACCCCGAGCGGCCGTTGTGGGCAAGCCACGAAGAGACCTACGAGCTGCTCGTGGCCATGGGCGACCTCGCGGTCGGTTCCTACCGGGACGCCATGCGTGCCTGGTCCGCCCAGGATCCATCCGACCAGCTGGCCATCGAGCTCGTCGAAGCGGTCCGCAGCATGGACCGCCACGACGAACGCCTCATGGCCAAGATCCTGCAGCTCAATGGTCCGAGCGCAGTCCGAGTCGCCACCACGACCTTGATCGCCGGCCGCTCCCTGGGCCGCATCGCCGACCACTCGGCGATCATCGGCGCACGTCTGCGCTACCTCCTCACCGGCGACCCCGAACATCTGACCGAAGAGGTGCGCTGATGGCCGTCGACCAGGGCGGAGCTCCCGCAGCGTCGTTCGAGGAGCAGAGCTCGGCCCTTCCCGTGCCGCAGCCGGACACCGGGGCACCACGACCGCCGACCGGCTTCCAGCTGGCCCGTCACGTCCACGTCGCGCCGACGGCACGCAGATCCCCGTCCACGTTGCAGCCGACGGTGCTCGTCGTCGAGGACGAAGAGGCCTTCGTCGAAGCGCTCACCGTCGGGCTGGCCCGTGAAGGGTTCCGAGTCCAGGTCGCCCGCGACGGTGTCGCCGCGCTGGAGATGTTCGATGCCATCCGGCCGGACGTTGTCCTCCTCGACGTCCTGTTGCCGAAGGTGTCGGGCCTCGATGTGTGCCGCGAGCTGCGGAAGCGGTCCCAGGTGCCGATCATCATGGTCACCGCCAAGGGGTCCGAGATCGACGCGGTCGTCGGGCTCGAGGTCGGTGCCGACGACTACGTCACCAAGCCGTACCGGCTCCGCGAGCTGATCGCCCGCATGCGCGCCGTCATGCGACGCCAGACGGGAACCGAAGTGGCACTCCCCGCCGACGCGCTGCAGGTCGGCGACGTCACCCTCGACCCGGAGCGGCACGAGGTCCGGGTTCGGGGGGTACTCACGCCCATGCCGCTGAAGGAGTTCGAGCTGCTCCACGTGCTGCTCGCGAACGCCGACCGGGTCATGACCCGAACCGACCTCATCGACCTGATCTGGGGCTTCGACTACGTGGGCGACACCAAGACCCTCGACGTGCACGTCAAGCGCCTTCGGGCCAAGGTCGAGACCGATCCGGCCAACCCCCGTCGGATCGTCACGATCCGCGGGCTGGGCTACAAGTACGCCACGTGAGGACCGCGGCGGGGAGTCCGCCGGCCGGCCGCGCCCCTCGATCGGCGGGCCGCTCACCCGAAGCGCACGACCGGCCAGCCCCGCCCCTTCGCGACCCGGTACAGCGCTCGGTCCGGGTTGACCGCCACCGGCTCGTGGCAGGCCTCGAGCACCGGCAGGTCGGAGACCGAGTCGGCGTAGGCGGTGGCTGCGTCCAGGGACCCGGGTCCGAGGTCCTGGTCGAGCCGCTGGATCTTGCCGGGGCCGTAGCAGAACGGCCCGTCGAGGGCGCCCGTGTAACGGGCCCCGTCGATCTCGGCTCGGGTCCCCACCGCGCGTTGGGCCCCGAGGCGGCACGCGACCGCTTCGACGAGCTCCTGCGGGCTCGCCGACAGGATCACGATGAAGTCCCCGGCCTCCTGGTGGCGACGCAGCAACATCCGGGCACCGGGCAGCACCTGCCGACTCAGCGTCCGACCGACGTCGTCGATGAGTGCGCGCAGCTGCTCGACATCCGCACCTGCGACCTGGCGCAGCGCCAACGTGCGCAGTCGAGCGGCGTCGTCATCGGACGCGCCGCGGCGCCGGAAGACCTGGTCCATCGCGAGACCCGAGATCAGCTGCTGACCGGACACGAGACCGTTCCTGGCCAGCACGCGCGCCAGCGCAACCAGGCTGGAGCCGGCGAGGAGGGTGCGGTCGAGATCGAACACGGCTGCCCGGCCGATGAGCTCGGGGAAGACCTGGGCTTCGCGTGCGACGTGCTCCGGAGCGGTCATGACCGCAGCACACCATGTCGACATCTCCAGGGCCTCAACCCCTGGCACCCGTGGCGTGAACGACGCGTGAAGTCCGCGGCGGAGCCGAGGCGGCCCGGTGCCCCGATGGGGAGAGGCGCACCGGGCCGATACCCGGGGGAGCAGCGCCGACTGCCCCTCGCCCGGTGTGTCGCCGACCGTACGGGCCGGTCGTGGCGCCCGGGTTGCCCACGGGTGACGGGATGCCGTTGTCGGCCTGAACATCCGGAGGCGCCGTCCCGAATGCTGCCCGCCGCATGCATTCCGGCGGCGGAGTCGATGCCAGCGTGGAACGTCGTGCACGCCACGCGGCCCCGAGACCGTTGACCGACCCGGTCCGGAGCCGTTGGCGGCGCTTCCTCGGATGGTTCCCATGGCGTAGGCGGGCAGGGGTCGGTAGGCAGGGCGGCACGGGTCCAGCTCGTCCGCTCGCCCCTGCTGCGGCGCTGGACCTCAGGCATCGACCGGAGCGGTTCATCAACCGGGAGCTCTCCTGGGTCCAGTTCAACGCCCGGGTCCTCGCACTGGCCGGCGACCCCCGGGTGCCCCTGCTGGAGCGCGCCAAGTTCCTGGCCATCTTCGCGTCCAACCTCGACGAGTTCTTCCAGGTTCGCGTGGCGGGACTCAAGGACCAGCACTTCGCCGGCGTCGGTCGCCTGTCGCACGACGGCCGATCACCGGCCGCGCAGCTCACGTCGATTCGCGAAGGCGTGCAGGCGCTGTGCCGCGAGCATGAGGCCCTCTTCCGCGACACGCTCGTGCCCGCGCTCCGGGCCGAGGGCGTGGTCATCACCGGCATGGGTGAGCTCGACGCAGGCCAGCGGCAGGCTCTGGACCAGTTCTTCGAGCAGCACGTCTTCCCCGTCCTGACGCCGCTGGCGGTCGATCCGGGACACCCGTTCCCCTACATCTCGAACCTGTCCCTCAACCTGGCAGCGATCGTCTCGGATCCCGATGGAGGCGAGCGACGGTTCGCCCGAGTCAAGGTCCCGCCGAACATCGACCGCTTCGTGCGGATCCCGGGCTCCAACCATCTCGTCCTCCTCGAGGACCTCATCGCCGATCGCCTCGATGAACTGTTCCCCGGCATGGAGGTCGTCGAGTGGGCACCGTTCCGCGTGACCCGCAACGCGGACCTCACGGTCGAGGACAACGGGGCCGACGACCTGCTCGAGGCTGTGGAGATGGAGCTGCGCCGCCGTCGGTTCGGTCGGGCCGTCCGAGTCGAGATCGGTGGGGAGATGGGCGACGGGCTGCGGGAGCTGCTCACGCGGGAGCTCGACCTGGAGCCAGGGGACGTCCACCCGGTGGAAGGCCCGCTGGACCTCACGGCGCTCTGGTCGGTCCATGCCCTCGACCGCCCGGACCTGAAGGACCCGCACTGGCACGGAGGGACGCCATGGCAGTCAGCGCGCCCCGGCGACGTGCCGTCGGACCTCTTCGCCGAGATCCGGCGCCACGATGTCCTCGTCCACCACCCGTATGCCAGCTTCCACCACACGGTGGAGGCGTTCCTCAGCCAGGCATCTCGGGACCCGGGGGTCGTTGCGATCAAGATGACCCTGTACCGGACCTCGGGTGACAGCTCGATCATGCGCTCGTTGGTCCGAGCGGCTGAGTCCGGCAAGCAGGTCGCCGTGCTGGTCGAGCTGAAGGCCCGCTTCGACGAGGCCCGCAACATCGAATGGGCCAAGACCCTCGAGGAGGTGGGCGTCCACGTCGTGTACGGAGTGGTCGGGCTCAAGACGCACACCAAGACCCTGCTCGTCGTGCGCGAGGAGGCCGACAGGCTGCGCCGCTACTGCCACGTCGGCACCGGCAACTACAACCCGACGACCGCCACGATCTACGAGGACCTCGGACTGTTCACCGCCGACCCGGCCATCGGCACCGACCTGTCCCAGCTGTTCAACTACCTGACCGGGTTCAGCAGCGCCGTGGACTACGACAAGCTGGTGGTGGCCCCCGACCACCTGCGGCGCCGCTTCGTCGAGCTCATCGCCGGTGAAGCGGCGCACGGCGACCGCGGCCGGATCGTTGCCAAGATGAACAGCCTCTCCGACCCGGGCATCATCGACGCGCTCTACGGGGCTGCCGCCGCGGGGGTCCAGATCGACCTGATCGTGCGGGGCATCTGCTGCCTCCGTCCCGGAGTCCACGGACTGTCCGACACGATCCGGGTCCGTTCCATCGTCGGCCGCTACCTCGAGCACAGCCGCATCTACCGCTTCGCCAACGGCGCCGGAACCGGTCGGCCCCTGCACCTCATCGGCTCCGCCGACCTGATGACCCGCAACATCGACCGCCGGGTCGAGGCGCTCGCACCGGTCGACGACCCCGCCCTGCAAGCGCGCCTCGACGAGATCCTCGCCACAAACCTCGCCGACGACCGGCTCGCCTGGGTCCTCGCCGCGAACGAGACGTGGAGCCGCGTCTCGGGTCCGGCCGAGGGAGGGGTCGACACCCACCTCGCGCTACAGCACGCGGCACGTGTACGTGATCGTCGCACCGACGGTGGACCCGTGCGACGCCTGCCGGAAGCCAGCGTGGATGTTCACCGTCCGGAACAACGCCTCCAGGAACGTGGTCACCGACGCCACTGACCGCGACGAAGACCTCGGTCACGGTCTCAGCCCACAGCACCATCTGGTCGCGCCACCGCACTCGAGGTCCGAGGCGGTGTCCGGGCGGACCGGCTTCCAGTCGACACGGTGCTGCGACCGAGTGAGGGCGAGGCGTTCCGGGCGGCCGTGGGCCAGATGGCCGCTTGTTGTTCTCCCTCCCATCACCGTGCGGAGGCAGGGGGTTCAGGGCCCTTTCTTAGGTTCGGCCATCGACACATTCGATCAACTTGGAGGTCCACGTGACCGAGACCACAAGCTCACTGCAGCGCCGATCGTTCCTGAAGGGGGCGGCTGGCATCAGTGCCGGCGTCGCATTCGCCGGGCCCTTCGGGGCGCTCGCCACCCGCACGGCAGCCGCCGCCCCCGGCAACCCCGACCGTGGCGGCAAGTCGACCGGCGTCGGCTACGGCCCACTCTCCCCGGTCAAGGACCAGACGACCGGCCTCGAGCTCCTCCTCCTGCCGAAGGGGTTCGAATACATCAGCTACGGCTGGACCAACGACCCCATGAGCGACGGCAAGCCGACTCCCGGCTCCCACGACGGCATGGCCGCCTTCCGCACCGAGGACGGCGTCCGACTCGTGCGCAACCACGAGCGCGGCCTCAGCTCCTCAGGGTCGATCGCTCCTGCGAGCAGCACCTACGACCCGACGGCCGGCGGGGGCACCACCAACCTCCGCTTCGACCCCGACGCCGGGCAGTGGCTCGAGAGCTACGCCAGCCTCGGCGGCACGATCCGGAACTGCGCCGGTGGCCCTACGCCCGAGGGGACCTGGATCTCCTGCGAGGAGAACCTGACGATCCCCGGTGGCGACAACACCGCCACAAAGCTCCACGGCTACAACTTCGAGGTGCCGGCCGACGGCATGGCCAACGGCGTGCCGCTCAAGGCGATGGGCCGCTTCAACCACGAGGCCACGGCCACCGACCCGGCCACCGGGTACGTCTACGAGACCGAGGACACCGGCGACTCGGTGCTCTACCGGTTCCGGCCGACGAACCGGAGCGACCTCGCGGCTGGCGGCGTCCTCGAGGCCATGAAGCTTGACGGCACGACGGACACCCGCGAGTGGGAGACCGGGCAGAGTGACACCGCCACTTGGGTGGTGGTCGACGACCCTGACCCCCAGACCAACGAGTATGCAGCCAGCACCCGGGGTCAGGCTGCTGCGAAGGGCGCCGCACTCATCACCCGCGGCGAGGGTGCCTGGTACGGCAACGGCGTCATCTACATCGTCGCCAGCAACGGCGGGCCGCTACGACTCGGGCAGGTCTTCTCCTACGACCCGACCACGTCCCGCTTCACATGCGTCTTCGCATCCACGGCGTCGGAGCTCCTCGCCGCGCCGGACAACGTCTGCGTGAGCCCGCGTGGCGGCATCGTGCTCTGCGAGGACGGCAGCGGGCTCGAGTACATGCACGGCCTGACGCCGGATGGACAGATCTTCCAGTTCGCCCAGAACAACGTCCGTCTCCCGGCCGACGTGATGGAGGCACGCGGCTACTCGGGGACCGGCAACTACACCGGCTCCGAGTGGGCAGGCGCGACGTTCGAGCCGAAGAACGGCAACTGGATGTTCGCGAACATCCAGAGCCCCGGGATCACCTTCGCCATCACCGGCCCCTGGCGCAACGGCGCCCTCTAACCGGCCGACGCCATGAAGACAGCGGCGGCTCCTTCCGGAGCCGCCGCTGCCGCTGCTCGGCGGCTACACCGGGTGGCGGGCACTTCCGCGCCGCGGCCGTCGAGCCGGCCGGGGGAAGGGATCGCTGACCGGAACCGCAGCGTCCGGACCTGACCGCCGAGGTGCGGTGACCGCTACCCCGGTCGGTCCCCGTGGGCTGACCCCTCGCCCGGCTCGCCGTCGAGGGGGGCGTGCACGTCGATGCGCACCTGGGCCGTGCCGGGGTTGGCCTCCACCGCTCGGCCGAGGAGGTGGCCGCCGAGGGGGTTGGTGAGGGCTACCAGCGCGATGGCCAGGCCGATGCGCAGGCCGTCGCCGGCCGGCAGCTGCACGGCGGCCCCGAGCACGACGAGGATCATCCCGAGGGTCGTGGCCTTGGTGGCGGCGTGCACGCGGGCCAGCGAGTCGCCGAGGCGGACGACGCCGAGCCCGGCGAGCAGGAACCACGTCGCACCGAGGACCATGAGGACGTCGCCGAAGACCGCCATCGTCAGGCCCCCCGCCGCTCGATGAAGCGGGCGACGATGCCCGTGCCGACGAAGGCGACGATGGCGAGCAGGACAGCGGCGTCGGCGAAGCGGGCGTCGCCCAGCCGGACGGCATCGAGGGCGATGGCGCCGATGGCGATGATGACGAGGCCGTCCACCGCCACCACCCGGTCCACGATGGAGGGGCCGCGCACGGCCCTCGTCGAGAACAGCACGGCAGCCGAGACGAGCAGGACGGCGGTGAGCACGGTCATGGGGCGGTGGCTCCCCGGTCGGAGGACGTGATGTGGACGAGAGCGCTGCTGACGAGGCGGTGGAGCTCTTGGATCTCGGCCCGGGCCTCGTCGACGTCGCGGAGGTGGAGCACGTGGATGACCAGCGTCGACGTGGCGGCGTCGAGGCCGAGCGTCATCGTCCCGGGGGTCAGGGTGATGCTGTTGGCGATGACCGTGAGCACCAGCTCCGACGACGGTGCCAGGCGCACCTCGAGGAGCCCCGGCTTGGTGTAGTCGGTGGGGGTGAGCACCTCGTAGGCGAGCTGCAGGTTGGAGCGCACCAGCGCGACCACCATGTGGCCGAGGTAGCGGAGGAGGGCGAGCGGCCGGACCCGGTGGCGCTCTCGGTGCGTGTGGCCGCGGCGCACGACCCAGGTGAGCGCGACGGCGAGCAGGACGCCGGTGACCAGCGTGGCGAGCGTGGTGCTGCGCCACAGGACCATCCACAGTCCGGTGAGCCAGATGGTGGGCCCGAGGTACGTCACGGGGTGGCCTCCAGCACCGGCAGCATCGTCTCGGCCGCTCGCATGGCGTAGGCCTGGATGGGTCCGGCTCCGAGCGCGATGCCGATGCTGACGACGACCAGCGCGCAGGTGACGCCGACCATGGCGAGCGGCAGGCGCTCGCTGGCGACGGCGTTCTGGGTGGGTTCGCCCATGAACGCCCCGACCCAGATCTTGTTCATGGAGACGAGGGTGAGGACGCTGACGGCGAGGCTCACGCCGACGATGGCCCAGCTCGAGCCGGCGACGCCGGCGTCGACGAGGGCGAACTTGGCGACGAAGCCGGAGAACGGCGGCACCCCGGCCAGGCTCAGGGCGGGGAGGAGGAACAGCATCCCGAGCAGCGGCCGGGTGCGCAGCATGCCGTCGACCCGGTCCAGGTGGCCGGTGCCCGCCGCCCGCTCGACGAGGCCGCCGGTGAGGAACAACGTGGTCTTCACCACGATGTGGTGGACGATGTAGAGGATGGCGGCGGCGAGGCCGGCCACGCTGAGCAGGCCGAGCCCGAAGATCATGTAGCCGATCTGGCTGACGATGTGGAAGGAGAGGATCCGCTTGATCTCCTGCTGGGTGAGGGCGCCGAAGACGCCGACCACCATCGTGAGGCCGGCGATCACGAGCAGCAGCGTGCCGATGGCGGCGTCGTCCGCACCGATCAGCGTCTGGATGCGGATCATGGCGTACACGCCCACCTTGGTGAGCAGGCCGGCGAACACGGCCGTGACCGCGGTGGGGGCGCTCGGGTAGCTGTCGGGAAGCCAGAAGAAGAGCGGGAAGATGGCGGCCTTCACGCCGAAGACGCCGAGGAAGAGCAGCAGCAGGACCCGTCGGAGGTCGGGGTCGACGGTGCGGAGTGCGTCGGGCAGGTCGGCCATGTTGACCGTGCCGGTGGCGCGGTAGACGAGGGCCAGCGTGGTCAGGAACAGCACCGACGCCAGGAGGCTGATGACGACATAGGTGGTGCCGGCCCGGACCTGGGCCAGGCGCCCGCCGAGGGTGAGCAGGACGTAGCTCGAGACGAGCATCACCTCGAAGGCAACGAACAGGTTGAACAGGTCGCCGGTGAGAAACGCCAGGCAGACGCCGGAGACGAGGGTGAGGTACACCGGGTGGAAGCCGACGTGGCGGGCTTCCTCGTCGGCCTGGCCCATGGCGTAGACGAGGACGGCGAGCAGCATCCCGACGCTGACCAGGAGCATGACGGCGGTGAATCGATCGGCGCGCAGCGTGATGCCGAGCGGCGCCACCCACCCGCCGGCCTGCGTGACCAGCACGTCGTTGCGGTCGGCTTCGACGACCATGCGGACGGCGAGGCCGAGCAGGGCCGTGAGCGTGCCGACGCCGATGATGCGCTGGGCGAGGCGGGAGCGGCCGACGACGACCGACCCGGCTGCGGCCAGGAGCGGCAGCACCGCGGGGAGCGCGATCCAGGGCGTCATCGATCCTTCGCCTCGATCGTGTCGGTGTCGATGCCGGAGTACCGGAGGTTCCTGCGCTCGATGTCGGCGTCGGGATCGGACCGGACCCGAACGTCCTCCGGGTCGTCGTGCACGGTGTCGTCCTGGCTGAGCACCCAGCTCCGGTAGGCGAGGGCGAGGAGGAAGCAGGTGACGCCGAAGGTGATGACGATGGCGGTGAGGGCGAAGGCCTGGGGAAGCGGGTCGAGGAACGACGACGGGTCGTCGCGCCCGTCCACGAACGTCGGGCGTCCCCGCCCACGCGTGGCCACCAGCAGCACCACGTTGGCACCGTGGCTGAGCAGTGACAGGCCGATGAGCATGCGGGTCAGCTCCCGCTGGAGCACCAGGTAGGTGCCGGTGCCGAACAGGGCGGCGGCGAGGGCGGCGAGGACGGTGCTCACCGGTCCTCCTCCGTGCCGCCGGCGCCCGGCCCCGACGGCACCTCGCCGCGGTGCTCGGGGGCCTCGTCGTCACCGAAGGCCTCGAAGACCATGAAGACGAGGCCGATCACGACGGCGGCGACGCCGATGTCGAACAGAAGTGCGCTCGTGACCTTGGTCTCTCCGAGCACGGGGATGTCGACAGCCAGCTTCCACCCCTGCAGCACGGCGTCGTCGAGCAGGACCGGGACGGTGGCGACGCCCGCGGCGAGCGCCAGCCCGGCGCCGAGGATCGTCCACGGTCGGAGGGGCACCAGGCCGCGCACGTCGCGCATGCCGCCGGCGACGTAGACGAGAGCCACGGTGGCGCCCGCGACGAGGCCGCCGACGAACCCGCCCCCGGGCCGGTCGTGGCCGACCAGCAGCAGGTGGAGCGCGAAGAGCAGGGCCGACGGCAGGATCAGCCGGGCCGTGACGTCGACGATGACCGACCGGTTCACCGTCGGGCTTCCTTGTCGGTGAGGGCGGGGTCGTTGGGGTCCTGCGCCGGCATGGGCGCCAGCCCCGTGCGGGGCGGTCGGCGGCCGACCCGGGCCAGCGTGGTGACACCAACGGCGGCGACCAGCAGGACCGAGATCTCGCCCAGGGTGTCGAGCCCACGGAAGTCGACCAGGACGACGTTGCCCACGTTGCGCCCGCCCGCCTCGGGCACCGCCTGCTCGACGGCGAGGTCCGACGCCGGGG
>CAZCJT010000058.1:0-10603 GCA_964498565.1 uncultured Acidimicrobiaceae bacterium | reverse complement strand
CAAGCTCAGCTCCGCGGAGACCGAACTGCGCGCCGCCGGCCCGCCGTCGGCGCTGCAGCGGGGCATGGCTGCGCTGCAGGCGGCCGCCGCCGGATCCGGCATCGAAGGGCTCCCACCGGTGCGCTACGTCACCGTCGATGACACCGAGGTCAGCGTCGCGCTCGACCACGACTGCCCGGCCCCGCCCGGGTTCACCAACGCCACCCCGGATCGGTGGGTGACCACCGAATCGTTCGACACCCTCACCGACCGCGCCGGCGGCACGGTCGACCCGCTCCCGCTGCTGTGCCCGATCGGCACCACCCCGACCGGCCACCAGGTGCTCGTCGACCTCGAACGACACGGCGCCATCACCGTCGCCGGCGACCCGGAGGCGACGGTCGGGCTGCTGCGCTCGGTGGCGCTGGCCATGGCCACCGTCCCCTGGGCGGCTGCCCCGCAGCTCACCACCGTCGGCCTCACCGGCGAGATCGGCGCTTTGCCATGGGTGACCACGGCCGACACGCTCACCGACGCCCTCGCCGCCCTGGACGCCCACGCCGCCGAGGTCCTCGACGCCCTCCCCCACGCCGGGGCCACCCTCGCCCAGGCCCGGGCCTCCGGAGCCACCCCCGACGCATGGAACCCCGCCGTCGTCGTCTCCGCCGAGCCGCCGTGGGAAACCCACCAGACCGCCCTCGCCGCCCGAGCCGCCAACGTCCCCGACGCCACCGCCGTGGTCGTCCCCGCCCCCTCCCACGACACCGGAACCGTGATTCTCCGGGTCGACGCCGAACGGCGGGTCACCTTCGACGGTCTCGATCTCGACGACGTGATCGCATCGTGTCTGTCAGACGACGACGTGCGCGTGGTCGGCGACCTGTTGACCGACGCCGGCAGGGCCGACACGACCCCTGCCCCGGAGCAGTACCGGCCGGTAGGCGTCCGGGCCCCGCAGGAGACGAGCGGCGAGCCGTTCGGTGATGTCGACGTCCTCGTGCGGGTCATGGGCACCGTCACCGTCGAACGCGTCGACGGCGACCAGCTCGGCGAGATCGACTTCGGGCGCGGCAAGTCCCGGGAAGCGGTCGTGTTCATGGCCTGCCGTGACGACGGCACCGGCGTCACCACCGAAGCTGTCGAAGCCGCCCTGTGGCCGGCCGGCGCCAACAGCCGACGCACGTTCAACAACACCATCACCGACGCTCGACGGTCACTCGGCCAGACCCCTGACGGCGCCCGGTACCTGCCCAGCGCATCCGACGGCCGGTATCGGATCTCCGAGCGGGTCAAGACCGACTTCGAGCTGTTCTGGGCGACCGTCGAGCAGGCAGAGAACACCGACGACGCCACCGTCGCCGCCGGGCTGCTCGCCCAAGCCTTGTCACTCGTGCGGGGCGAGCCGTTCACCGGCGTCGGCCTCGACTACGCCTGGACCGCGCCCACCCGCACCGCCGTCCAGACCGCCGTCATCGACGTCGCCGACGAGCTCGGCGAGATCCTCCTCGCCGCCGGCGACCTCCGAGGCGCCGAACGCGCCGCCCGAGCCGGGCTCACCGCCGCGCCAGGCGAGGAACGCCTCTACCGGCTCCTCATGCGAGCCGCCGCCGCATCAGGATCCCGACCAATGATCGACCGGATCTGGCGTGAACTACGCGACGTCCTCGCCGACCCCGACCACGGCATCGAACCAGAAGGCACCATCAGCCCCGAAACCATCCAGCTGTTCAACGAGCTCACCAGCGAACCGACCCGACGACGCACCGCCTGACCCCCGACCGCCCCGACACGGACAACAAGGACCAAGCGAGGCCACCCAGCTGAAATCTCACCACGAAAGCGGCCCGGCCTACCGGCGCTGTGGGTAGGCCGCGCCTCGCATGACTGATAACGCCGGTTCTCCTGCACGTCTCGGTGTCCGAGTTCAGCCGAGATGGGCGTCGATAGGCGGCGAGCTTCGCGCTCGGCCTCGTCGCTCGGGAGCCAGCACCTCAAGGGTGGCAGAAGACCTCAAGGCCATTTGTGGTTGTGTCGACCAGATAAGCATCTGTCGAGGCGAGCAGCTCGAGTTGGGCTCCGGACACCTTGCTCACCGATAGACCTGGCTGGGCAACTGCGACGGTGAAGTCCACGCGTCGCAGCGGTGCGATGTCAGCCAGCGCATACAGGGCGCTGACGTCTCCCTTTATCAATCCGCTCGGTTCGCCCCTCCGCAGACGAAGCGTTTCCCGTCGGACGAGATAGTCGAAGATCGTTTCGAGGTTGCTGCGTCGCCAGACCGCCGACTTCTGAGCCTGGCCGCACACCTCGTATAAGTCCTTGACTTGAGCACGCGGTTTGCCTCCGCTGACGAACTTGCAGTGAGTGAGGTGGACGTACAGGGATTGACCATCGGCCCGCATCGCGACAATGTCCGCTACCTCGCCCGTGCCATCGTCATCAATGACGACGTCCCAATCCGAGCGGCCCAGGATCTCGCGAAGCATCCGCGCTTGTATCGAGTCGGGGCGACGCGTTGGTCCTTGAGACTCCACATTGAGCTTGATCCCGCTCCAGTCGAGCGCCGTCAGCCGCGAAACGTCGAAGGGGTGGAGATCCCGATCCGGCTTCAACAGAAGGCAGCTCGGGGAGACGACCGCCTCGTCCTCGAAGTACAGCTGCAGCCCGCTCGTGTTGAGGAAGTCCGACAGCGGCATGGATGTTCGCGAGGTCGTGACGGCAGCATCTGCGTTGACCGGCGCGAAGTGCATTGCTCCGTCGATGAACGTAAGAAGGTACGAGACCTTCCAGTCCGGTGCCACGACATCGAGCTGGATGGCGCCCGTTCGGGATGGCTTTGCCACGAGGACATCCGTGTCCACCATGGGCCACGAGTCTTCGCCCACCTGAAGTCGGAAGTGGTCGCTCATGTTCAGGTAGATCTGCCAGGGCCACTCAGCCCCGATCGGCACGAGGTTGGGTCGACTTCGCACCACCACGGGGCGAATGAAGTCCTTCATCACCTGGTCGACACTGATAGTGTCGTCCTGGAGCTTGGAGCCGATGTGGTCGCACCAGTCGGTCCACTCCTTGAGAGTGTTGGCCACTCGATGGCTCCAGATCCGCCCCTTCAGCGAGGCCCCGATTCCCGTGCGGTCGCCACCGTCGTAGCCGTAGGCGAAAATGTTCGTTTGCGCCTTTGTCTGGGCTTCGGTGAGGGGTAGGCCTTCCGTCACGTCCGCGCCGACATGCATCGTGAATCGTCGACTTCGGCTGCGGATGTCGAGGAGTCCAACGTTTGTCGGAACGAGACGGGTCATGTCTCCCATGACTCGGTACACGACGTCGCCCGTGTACCGATCGACCTGATCGCCGCCGACTGCTCGTGCGAGTTCGAGATGGTGTGAGTTGTTGTTCGAGCTGTTGATGTACAGCATCTGACGCTCCCGATCCCAGTACAGGACGTACAAGTCGTACGTCACCTGCTCAACCGTGCGGAGGTCACCCCACTTGACGGTGTTCCGGTTCTCCGTGACGAACCAAGCGACATGTTCCGCCTGGTTCACAGCGATTGGAGTTGTGAGTAGCCGGTCTTCTGGGAACACGTCCAGGCTTGCGAGTGGGTCCCAGTCGGTGACCCGTGTCTTGTAGACCACCGTGCTCATGGCCGGAAGCAGGCTCCGCAGGGTCACCTCTTCTGGGAGCGAGCCACCGAACCCAGCCTCGAAGGCGCTGACAGCCTCCTTCTCATCGACCGCGCCCTCCGAGAGGTCACGGATGATTCGGTTCCAGTCCGCATCCTCGGAGTAGAGCTGGCGCAACTGAGGGCTGAACCGCCTCTCCGGCCGGCCGACGACGACCGTGGCGTCACCCAGGCTTCGGCCGGTGGTGCGCGCAAAACGCCCAACAAACTGCAGAGTCACCCCGAGGCTCTTGTGAGGGTCGTGAATGGCTGCAATCTTGAGTCCAGGTTCGTCGAACCCCTCGCCGAGCATGTCGACACAGATGATGATTCGGCTCTCACGTGAGCGCATCGCCTTCCGGCTTGAGCGAGCGTCCTTCGGCTTCTGAGAGCTGAAGAGCGCTACCGGATTGAGATCAGGGGCGAGCGCTCGATAGATGGGGAGTACCTCACCGATCCTCTTGATCTGGCGAACTCGCGCCATAAGGAGGTGATCGAGCCCGGACTCGAGGTCCGACCGAAGTCGCTCAACCGCGCGGGCAGCGACCGCTTGATCGTGGTGATCGAGATCGAGGACCGAGATGAAGTCGATGTGGGAGAAGTAGCCCTGCCGCTGAGCTTCTCGGAGCGGGAAGGCGTACACGATGCGTCCTCCCAGATGCTTGCCGTCTTCGCGAAATGGGGTTGCGGTGAACTGGACGACCGGCTTTCTCGCGAACTCATCTCGGATTCGAAGCCACGTCGTTGCACCTACATGGTGGGCCTCATCCACGAACAGATGCGTGCAGGCGTCGAGCAGAGCAGCACGCGCTGCGGAGTCCGACGCGTTCAGCGCGGGTGGGGTTGTGACGACAACGTTCGACGCTGACGCGAATGTCAGAGCGTCCTCTCTCGACTTGAGCCCGTGACGAAGAAGCCCCACGGCTGGCCGGTGGCTCGCGGACGACACGACCCCGACTTCCTGGAGCACTCCGAATGACTCGAACTTCCCAACGATTTGCTCGCGCAGCGCATCGGACGGCACGAGGACGAGGAGCAATTGGGGGCGGGCTGCAGCGAACAGTGCGAGCATCGTCTCGGTCTTGCCCGTTGCGGTGGGCATGACGACGGTTGCTGGCTCGGTGGGTGCGGAAGTCCAATAGCCGAGTACTGAATGCAGCCCGCCGAGTTGTGGTGGTCGGAGACCATCAACTCCGCGACTTCTGTCCTCCTCGATGAAACTAAAAGCGTTGACGAGGGATGACAGCACTTCCTGCGGCTTGCTGCGCGCGCGATCCCCCACCCATTTGCCTCGCTGAAGGCTCTTGGCGATGGCGATGCGCGCATGATCTTCCGCCGTCAGCACGAGCGCTCTCTCAGTTCCCGAGACTTCTTCGGCGGACTTGAGGACCCTGAATCGGCCGATACTCTCCGCCGAGGCCCACCAGGTGCCTTCCGTGTCTTGCTCCAGCACGACCTTCTGGCCAGGAAGGAGTACCTGTCTGACGAGATTGCCGTTGACGTTCAGCACGTCGGAATAGCAAGTGGGCACGAAGGCCTCCAACGGGCTGGCCTCCGGTTCCTGTTCCGTCACAGCGAAGCTCCTAGGAGGATCGCGCACCTCAGCTGCACGGGGTTCCGAGCTCGACCGTGCCCTGCTATGGCAGGCGGACCGTTCACGACTCGCAGAGTCTTCGCCAAGATCATCGATCGGTATTCCTCCCAGCTACCGATGGCCGACGCTACCCAGGAGGACACAAGGGCAACCTAGAACGTCGTTTGGGACTACCTCCCCCAGGTGACCTGCTCTGTCCCGCGACAACGCTTCGACCGCACATATCAACCACACCTATCGAGCGTTACCGGGTCAACGACTCCGCGGGAGATCGGCGCGTACTCTGCGGGCGTCAGCGCCGGCGGTACACGTCGCTCCGGTGGTCGATCCGGACCACGATGACCTGGTGTTCGTCTTCGTCCAATCGGTAGACGACTCGGTAGGAACCGCGGCGTGCCGACCGGTAGCCGGCCAGTTCCCGTTGCAACGGCTTCCCAACGATCGTTGGGGCCTCGGTGAGCGGGCCGAGCATGAACTCGACGATCGCGGCAGCGACACCCTCAGTCAGTCGCGCCAGCGACCGTTCGGCGGGGCCGGCGACGACGAGTCTCCACGACTTCACTTCGTCAGATACTTGGCGCGGAGTTCCTCGGCGCTCACGACGTCGCCTGCGGCTACGGCCTTCTCGCCCTTGCGGATGTCGCGCATCGCATTCGGATCGGAGAGCAGGTCGAGGGTCTCCTCGAGCGACTCGAGCTCATCAGGGCTCATGATCACGGCGGCGGGTCGGCCGTGGCGAGTGAGCACGACTCGGTCGTGTCGATCTTCGACGCCATCGACGATCTCGGACAGCCGCTTCTTGATCTCCGCCAGGGGAAGCACCACATCGGACATGACCAGAATGGTAGTCATATTCTGCCGGCGATGTCACTCAGGCGGGGCGTGACATCGCGTCGACAGATCAACGGATCGCGTGAGCCTGGCCGCGCCGCAGAATGGCGCGTACGTGCCCATCGAGGTGCCACATAGTTCCAGCCGCCATCGTGGAAGCGACGCCGTCGCCGACCGTCGGGTGGGCCGGCGGGCTCTGCGGCGGCTGGACCGGCCGGAGGCGTTGCCGGCGGGCAGTTCTCGGGCGTTGTTGCCGGTGTGGGCCCGGGACTCGGCATTGGCTGGGTGATGGCAGGACGAGGCACTCGCGAAGATGCCGGTGAGGGCGGTCGGCTCACCAGTGATGGGCTCGCGGTCGCCGCGTTGGGGTCGTGGCGGTCGTGGGCGGTGACCGGCGGACTGTGGGCGTTGGTCATCTGCGGTGCGCTGGCGGGCGTCGTGGGCTTGGCCCGTTCAGGAGCAGCCGAGTCGCAGGGCAGCACCGTGGTGCCTGATCAACCAGATGTTGCCCCTGGTGAGGTGTTGGGGACGGCGGAGTGGGCGGTGAGGGTGTCGCTGACCGGGCCGGATCCGGCCACGACGTCGAGTGTGGTGGTCGATCCCGCAGAAGGCCGGCGGGCGAGCGTGGCGGGCGTCGACGTGGTCGCGGCCACGGCGGTTCGGGCCGAGCCGGTCGAGGATGGCTACTGGGCGGTGGTCGTGGCCACAGACGTCCGCTCGGCCGAACGCGGAGCCATCTTCCGTTGGTTCCTGGAGATCGGGGTCGTGGAGACTGGTTCGGGGCCGGTGGCGGTGACCGACCCGGCGTTGATCCCGGCTCCGGTGGCGCCGGTGGGCTCGGTGGAGCTCACCGGGCCGGGTCCGGGCCGTCCGGACCGGTCGGATCCGGTCACCGAGACGGTGTCGTCGTTCCTCACCGCGCTGGTGACCGGGGATCCGGCGGTGAACCGTTGGACGGCGCCGGGGGTCGACGTCTGGCCCGCGGCCGAGGCTGGGGTGTTCGGCGACGTGGAGTTGACCGGGATCGCCGTCACCCGCCATGGCAGTGACGCCGCGACCGCGCGGGCGGAGCTCTCCGTCGAGATCGACGACGACTCGGTCGTGGTGTTCGCCTACACGGTTCAGCTGGTCGAGCGTGAGGGCCGCTGGGAGGTCACCGATGTCGGCGGCGCCCCACCGATCAGCGAGCCCGGGGACGACCCCGACGACGACCCGGCCGTCCCACCGTCGCCGGCAGCCACAGGCGTGACGCCGGCGCCGACGTCACCGGCGGTGACGGGTGCGGGCTCGAGTTCCCCGACAACGAATCCGTGACCAACAAGGAGCAGTGAGTTTTCTGATGATGGAGACTTTGACCAACCTGGCCGCCGAGGCGGAGCTGCTGGTACAGGCAGTCGTGGTGGTGTTCGCGATCGGCATGGTCGTGGCGACGTGGGCCCGCACCAAGTCGGCGGTACCGACGGTGGCGACGCTGGTGCTGGCGGCCGTGGTGATCTGGGGTGTCAACAACATCGACGTCCTCGAACGCGAGATCAACGAGGACCTCAACCAGACCTCGTCAGCCCCGGCCGGTGCTGCTGGGGCGACGGTGGGTGTCGATGTCTGAGCCGGATCCGGCCGAGGTGGTGGCGTGTGCGTCGTACACGTTCGCCCGCCGACACCCCAAGGTGCTGGGCCGTATCGGCGGGTGGGCGCCGCCGGTGCAGCTGTCCTTCGTGCAGCTCGCCACGTTCGCTACCGCGATCTGTGGGCTGGTGTGGTCATGGGACTGGTGGGCGCCGTGGCTGCCGCCGTTGGCCCGACTGTTGGTGGTGGCCGGGGTGCCTTCGGGGTTGTGCTGGGCGGTGCGACGCTCCCGGGTCGAGGGCCGCAGCCTGGTTCGCACCGGGTTGGGGTTCGTGACCCTGGCCTGCCAACCCCGGACCGGCACCCTGGCCGGCCGGCCGGCACCGTCTGGGTGCTGCGTGGACTGGTCCCGGCACCGCGCCTGGATCCACACCGACCTGGACCCGGCGGGGGAGGTGGTGGGGTCGTGAAGCCGCCGGCCCGGGCGATCGTGGGGAACCTGGTGTGGGGCACCGATGGTGGGGTGTGGGCGACGTGGCGTGTCGACCCGTTGCCCCTGTCCTATCAGCCCCGCCAGGACCAGCTGGCCGCCCATGCCCGCCTGCGGGGCTTGCTGGTCGGGTTGCCGGAGGAGTCGATGCTGTTGTCGGTGTGCGAACGCCTGGATCCGTGGGACGTGGTGGCCGACATGGTCCAAGACATCGACTTGGAGGCCCGCCCGGCCTGGGCGCAGGTGGCCGACGCGTCGGCCGGCTGGCTGGCCGGGATGCCGGGCGGGTTGTTCCGTCGCCGCTTCTATGTGTGTGCCCGGGTCGGAACCGATGTGCCCGCCTCGGTCGGTGATCGGCTCCGAGGCTTCGCCGGCCGGTGGGGGACGGGTCCGACCACGGTTCCCGCCCAGCGGATCGACGACGCCGCCCGGGCAGCCCGGTCGGTCGCGGCCCGCCTGTCCGCCCATGTGGAGCTGTCGGCGGTGTCGGCCGGGGAGCTGCGCTGGCTGTATGCCCGGTCGTTGCGACGCGAGATCGGCGACCCGGCCTTCGACGCGTCGTGGGAACCCCGCTCGCAGCGCCGTGGGGGAGTGGTCGCCCAGCTGACCGACGCCGTGGTCACCGAGGGCGGCACCAGGGCCGATGAGGGCCGGCCCCGTCATCGCCGCTACCTGCGCGTCGACGCCGGCGGGCGGGTCGGGTTCCAGACCGTCCTTGCGGTCGCCGACATGCCGCACCGGTTCGCGTTCCCCGGCACCGGTGAGTGCCTGACCGCGGCGGACAGCTTCGATTTCCCCGTCGATTGGTGCATCCGGTTGCGGTCCGTGCCCAACGACGTGGCCCAACCCAAGCTTCGCCGCCAGCACCGTGAGCTGATCGGACAGTTCGACGAGTACGACGGCGAGATCGCCGGCGCCCCACCCGAGCTCAGTGATGCGGTGGCGGGGATCGAGTCGATGCGGGCCCGGTTGGCGTCGTCGCCGTCGGAACCGGAGCTGTGGGCCACCGTGTTGTTCTCCGTCGCCGCCGCCGATCTCACCGAGCTGGAACGGCGGGCCCCCCCCGTTGCCGGCCGCCTGGAGCCCTATGAGTTCGGGGCCGGACGCCCGACCGGCGGGCAGATGGCCCTGACCCGGGCGTTCCTGCCCGGCACGACCGCCCCGGGGGTGTGTGATGACTACCGCCAGTACCTGCTCGCCGGTGACCTGGCCGGCACCGCCCCGTTGACCGCCACCACGGTCGGTGACCCGACCGGGCTGCTGGCCGGCGTGTCCGTCGACGCCGGTGTCCCGGTGCCGGTGCTGTTCGACCCGACCTTTCCGCCCCGGGTCGGGGCGTCGGCGTCGGTCGGGGTGTGCGGTGCGCTCGGGTCGGGCAAGAGCTTCTTCCTCAAACGCCTGTGCTGGGACACGATCGCCCGGGGCGGCCAGGTCGTGACCATCGACCGCACGGCGATGGGCGAGTACGTGCGCTTCGCCCGGTCGGTGCCGGGACGAACCCAGATCGTCGAGCTCGGACCGGACGCGTCGGTGTGCCTGGACCCCCTCGTCGTGTTCGACGGCGACACCCGCACCACCGTGGCGCTCGGGTTCTTGTCGCTGCTGGCCGGGTGCGCGACCCAGTCCGAGGAGGGCGCAACCCTGGCCGAGGCCGTCCATCACGTCGCGGATGGCCGGGGACGGTTGAGCGACGTGGTCGACACCCTCGTCGACGCCGGCCACTGCGGTGACGAGATCGCCCGGTCGCTCGGCCGGCGATTGGATCACTTCCGTCGCCTCGGCATCGGCCGCCTCGCGTTCACCGACGCGGCCGTCGGGGTGGAGGTGGTGGACCGGGACGCCGATCTGGTCGTGTTCTGGGCCCCGCACCTGGCGCTACCCGACCGGGACACGCTCACCAGCGAGCACCTGGCCCGCCAGATGCTGCCCGAACAGATCATCGGGAATGCTTTGTTGTACCTGGTCGCCGCCCTGGGCCGGGAGGTGATCTTCTCCGACCCGGGCCGCTTCGGTGCCGCCTTGTACGACGAGGCCTGGGCCCTGCTCGGTTCCCCGCACGGCCAGCGGCTCCTGCTCGAGGGCGTGCGCGATGGCCGTAAGCACAACGGTGCGGTGTGGCTCGCCTCCCAGCACCCCGCCGACCTCGGCCATGGCGAACTGGTCGACCTGCTGGGTCCCCGGTTCGTGTTCCGCCAGGCCCCCGGGGCGGTCGACTCGAGCCTGCGGGTGCTGGGTGCGGATCACACCAGCGACGCCGCCGACGTGATCGCCGGTCTCGGGACCGGGGAGTGCCTGTACCGAGACGCCCGGGGCCGTATCGGCCGCCTGCAGGTCACCCCACCGGTCCTCGACCACGTCGCCGCCACCTTCGACACCACCCCCACCAGCACCCGCGCCGAATCCGCCCACGTCCCCGACCCGGCCATCCCGGCGGCGGCCGCCACGGCCGACCAACCCGACCCGGCGCCGTGGGCGGGGCCGG
>CAZCJT010000057.1:0-10621 GCA_964498565.1 uncultured Acidimicrobiaceae bacterium | reverse complement strand
GCCGTCTACGACACCATGCAGCTGATCCCCAACGACGTCGCCACGGTGGCCGTCGGGTTCGCGGCCAGCATGGGCCAGATCCTGCTCTGCGCCGGCGAACCCGGGAAGCGCTACGCCATGCCCAGCGCCCAGGTGGTGATGCACGAGGGCTCCGCCGGGCTCGGAGGGTCGGCGGCCGACGTCGAGATCCAGGCGGACAACCTGCAGGCGACGCTCGACCGCATGCGGGGGATCATCGCCCGCCACACCGGTCACTCCATGGAGGAGGTCGTCCGAGACGTGGGTCGCGACCGCTGGTTCGATGCCGAGCAGGCCAAGGAGTACGGCTTCGTCGACCACGTGGTCGCCTCGCTGGACCAGATCGTCCCGCCCCGACAGACCCGGCGGATCGGCCTGGGGAGGCCGGAATGAGCGCCAGCTACACGATCCCGAGCGTCATCCAGTCGACGCCGAAGGGCGACCGGGTGTCGGACATCTTCAGCCGGTTGCTCTCGGAGCGGATCGTGTTCGTCGGGACGCCGATCGACGATGGCGTGGCCAACGTCGTCATCGCCCAGATGCTGCACCTCGCGGCGGAGTCAGCCACCGAGATCCAGCTCTACATCAACTCTCCGGGCGGGAGCTTCAGCTCCGTGATGGCCATCTACGACACGATGCAGTTCGTGCCTGCCGACGTCGCCACCCTGTGCGTCGGCCAGGCCGCCTCGACATCGGCGATCCTGCTGGCCGCTGGAACGCCGGGGAAGCGATCGCTCCTCCCCCACGCACGGGCCATCCTCCAGCAACCCCACACCGAGGGCAGCCGAGGATCGATCAGCGATCTGGCTCTCGAGGCAGCGGAGATGGCCCGCATCCGCTCGCAGGCGGAGGGACTGCTCGCTCGACACACCGGACGGCCGCTGGAGCAGGTGCGCGCCGACATCGACCGGGCGCTGGTGCTGACAGCTGACGATGCGATCGCCTACGGGATCGTGGACCGCGTGCTGACCCCCGAGGGGTCAGGCAGCCAGCATCCGCGGACCACGGCTCCGCTGCGACCGGACGTGTAGGCGCTGGGTCGCCCGCTCCAGGACCGCCGCGAGGTCGAGGCCGAGGGCATCGTGCATGGCACCGAGCACGTCGGACGAGACGTCCTTGCGCCCACGCTCCACCTCGGACAGGTACTGGAGGGAGACGGCTGCCTCCTGGGCCACGTCGGCAAGGGTGCGGCCTTGACGGTGCCGTTCCTCGCGGAGCACCTCACCGATCAGCTCTCGGAGCCCGACATTGCGCCGCTCGCCCGGGAAGGCGATGACGTCGGCCCCACGTTCCGGCTGGCTGCGGGTCTCACTGACCATGCGGCGACGGTACCAGCGCGACGTCGCACCAGGGCCGGACATGCTCGGAGGCCCTGTTCGAACTGCTCCATCTGACCGAGGAGCTCGACGAGCTGCTCGGCCATCACGTCGATGTGGTGTCAACCGGTGGACTCAAGGACCGCGACGACAGGATCCTGGCCGAGGCCGTCGATCTGTGAGTCGATCCGACGCCGGGCGCGTCGCCGACATCCTCGAGCGGCGGCGCAGCAGATCGGCGAGGTCGTCCAGCGCGGACGGCACGCCTGGGAAACAGATGGTTCTGCCCAGAGTTCGGTTGACGGTTGACCATGCCACTGGCAAACGGGTGGTCCCATCGAGCTGGCGAGCGATATCGGGACGCTACGAACAAGCCGTCGCGTCCACCCGAAGTCTCAAGCAGGCACCTTCGGGACACCGCCCCACGCAGATATGCCGGGGCAATAGGGGACGCTGCACTGCCACGCGATCGATGCGCCGGATATCGCTCCAGTCGGTGGAGACGGGTGTAGTCCGTCGGTTCTCTCGTTCCGCTCCCGCTTGGTGCGAAACGGGGCTCGAGCTACTGGCGCACGTCTCGCCAACGCCAGGGTGCGTTCGCGATGAGGATCTCGGGGTCTCCGGTCCAGACCTCGGCGTCGGAGTCGAGCGCCAGTGCGACCGCGAATGCGTCGGCGTACGACATCGGGTTGTCGGCCTTGATCTGGGCGGCCGTGAGTATCTGGGACTCGTCGGGGAGTCGGACGTCGATTCGAGCCCGAAGGTCGCGGACGGTCTCGATCGCAGCGTCTTCGCCCGCAGCACGTCGAAGGACGTAATGGACCTCGCCGAGGTTGATCCAGGACATGAGCGGCCGGCTGTGATCGAGCAGCTCCTCGACTGCTGCGGCGGCGGGAGGGGAATCCTCGAGGAAACGGAGGACCGCCCACGAGTCCAGGACAACCGTGCTCATCTAGCGTCTTCGCGCCGGAGGTCAGCGGCTCGTTCCTGTTCGAGGGTGCCGACGAGGTCCGTGTTACGGAACCGGCCTCGGAGTGGGCGTGCCGTGCGCGCCGGGCGGAGTGCAACGTGGTCGTCTTCGCGCCAGAAGCTGACTTCGTCGCCCGGCTCGATGCCGAGCGCGTCGCGAAGATCCTTGGGGATGACGACCTGGCCCTTGGGGCCGACACGGTGAGTCATACCGGTGAGTATAACCAGCACAGCATCCGGAATCGGGCTCTCCTGACCCCGATGTGGGGCGGCGTGACGGCCGGATGCCTTGCGGGATCTGGGTGATCGGGCGTTCGTGAGGGTCGGTCGGATGGCGAGGGAGTTCCACCCGAGGGAGTTCCTGGAGGTGCCCAACCGGTTCGGGACGCCGCAGGCGAAGTGGCGCTACCGCGACGACCCGACGTTCCTCGCCGACATGGCCCACCGACCCGAAGCCGCGCACGCCGCGGCCGACGGGGACGACTGGCGCCGCACCGTCGAGGGATGGGCGACCGTCGCGTGGTTGCAGCACCACCTCCTGGTCGCGCGCTGCGCCCGGTTCGGCGAGAACCGGGCGGCGAAGTCGGGGCCGACGAGCGCGGCCGGCCTCGCACAAGCCGTCGGGGATGCCGACACCGTGCAGCGCAAGTTCGCAGGGTCCGCGCCCGTGCAGACCGGCGACATCGCCGCCTGGACACGGGCACTCGACCTCGACGGCACCTGGATCACCAAGCCGCCCCCGCCGTCCCACTGCTGGGGCAGCGGCCGCCCTGTCGGGCCCACGGCCACGGTGTTGAGGAGCGATGTCACAAACCGAGCCGCTCCGGTGGCCCTATGGATGAGTGCACGCCACACCAGCAGAACGCCTCCGGCCCCACGGCCGCGACGATGAGAAGGACCTCCGAAATCCGCCTAGGAGGCTCCCGGTTTTCATTCGGTTCTCACGGCCGGGTGCGAGCCGTGTGTCTTGATCACGGTATGCCCTGTGACCTGGTCCTGTTTTTGGGCTCTCCGGTCACATCCGTGGGTCATGAGCGGCCGGGTAGGGGTGGGCAGTGGCCGCCGCGGTCGAGCAGGCAGAGGGCGATGAGGTTGTCGGTGGAGCGGAACCCGTAGGCCATTCGGGTGAGGAGCCGGAGCTTGGTGTTCACGCTCTCGGTGAGCCCGTTCGACAGGCCGTGGGTCACTGAAGCGATGATCCCGGCGCGGTGGCGTTTGATGCGGTGGTAGAGCTCAACGAACGCGGGGATCTGGCAGCGCCGAGCCCACGCCAGCCAGGCGTCGAGCATGGCGATCGCTTCGTCGCCGCGGTGTTGGAACACGAGCCGGAGCTGCTCTTTGAGCAAGTACGCCCGGTAGAGCCGCTGGTTGTGCTTCGCGATCCAGGCGAGCTTCGCGGCTTGGCGGTCGGTGAGGTCCTCGGGGTTCTTCCACAGCGCGTAGCGACAGTTCTTCAACTGCTTGGCCCGATCACCCAGACCCATGCGGCGCAGCGTGTTCCACACCCAGCGGCGCACCACGTCGAGCGCCTGAGTCGCCCAGCGCACGATGTGAAACGGGTCCAGGCACAGCACGGCGTTCTCGCAGTTGGTGGTGGCGCACTCGCCGATCCACTCGGCCGCATCGGCAGAGACCAGGCGGATCTTGGCCGCCCGCTCGGGGCCGAGCAGATCGAAGAAGCACTGCAGGGTGGCCCGGTCGTGGCCGGCCTTGGCCCACACCAGCCGGCCCGTGTCGTGGTCGACGACGACCATCAGATACTTGTGGCCACGCCGATACGAGATCTCGTCGATCCCGATCCGCTCGAGCCCGTCGAAGGGATCGTGTAGCGCGGGCGTCGGTCACGACGCGGGCGGCGATCGCCCCGACGGTCCGCCACGCGATGCGCATCACCTCGACCACCGCCGTCTTCGACGTGTGTGTCACCAGCCAGGCGACCTGGTCATCGAAGTCCCGCGTGTGGCCGGCGCCGTGACGGGCCCACGGCACCCACGCCACCGTCACCCCATGATCCCGACAGCGGACGCGTGGGGCGTCGGCTTCGATGAACACCCTGGTCGTGCCCGCATCCAGAGCCCGCCACCGGCGTCGACCTTCGCCGTGGTCATAGCGGCCCGAGCGCCGCTGACACATCCCGCACCGCAGCTTGGCGTTGGCCCGGAGCCGGCACGACACCACGATCGAGTCGTCGCTCTCATCGACATCGACCGCCTCGACCACGACCCGGCGGTCGACGCCGATCGCCCGCGCCCATAGCCTTCTCGATTGCACGCCGTTTCCTCCGCTTCGCAGACCAGCCTTCGAACAGCCGGAAAGCCAAGCAGGGAACGGCGTGCGCTACTTCACCAGCTCAGATCCGACCCACGGATCGGGTCGAAGAGCCTGAAAAGCTTGAGGCGATCGCCAATCGACGTCACTGGTTCACCGAAGAAGGTTCTCGCGAAGGCTCTTGAAGATCGCGTTGAAGACGGCGATGTCCGACGTCGCAGGCAGGTGCAAGTTGATTGTGTAGCCGATGCTCAGCCCGCTGGTCTCCAGGGTGATCGGCTTGACTTGGCCGTTGTCGAGCTCCTCGACCGAGGGCAAGTCCTCGAGAATGGTCTCACCGTCTGCTGGATCTCGAGCGCCGTTGAAGTCAGCGAACTCGTTCAGCGCCTTGAATGAACCGATCATTGCCGACAGCGTGCGAGAGCCCGACTCGACGCCGGTGAGCTGGATGACCAACTCACGAAGTTCGTCGTCATTAAGTGCGTGGGCCGTCTCGTTCGCTTCGAAGACCGGGGCGTAGCCGGTGCGCAAAGCGTCGGCGGCGGCGCCGCCTCTCTCGTTGCTGTTGCGGAATCGCCGGTAGAGGTCGGTGGGAGCCCCGTCTGAGGCGAGCATGCCTGTCCTCTTGAGGAACGGGATCACCGGCTTCGCGCTACCGCCACTAAGACCGAGCTTCGACGCGAGGAAGTCCTGCGTGAAGCGGTCAGGTGTGGCGGCCCTTTGGATCTTCTCCAGCACCTTGGTAAGCGAACCGGTACTCACGACGTACGGGAGGTTCTGCTCGGGCATCTCGACTCCTGCGTCGGGGTTAGGACAGCTTGACCTTACGCCCGTCCTGTGACACCCGCGGTCTGACCACTACACGCCAAAACGAATGGGCAATTCCTCCGCAGTGATCCTACGAGGCCATCGCCGAGCTGGTCTCGGCCCACTGCAGGCTTCGTGTATCGAAGTTTGGAGAGCGCTTGACGGAGCCGCTGCCAGCGAGCGCCGACTCCAGATCGGATCGCACCGCTGGATCACAGTCGCCCGTGAGCGCAAGAGCGAGGAAGTGGTCCCCAATCGCGCGAGGATCTGCCGTCCGCGGGGCCGCAGCCATCTTCGTCCTCAGAGTGATCACATCCTCGTAGATGCGGCCCCCAAATCGACTCACGAACGAGCGCTCCCGCCAGAGGTCGATCTCGAACTTCCCCGACGTCAGTGCGAGCATGCCGAGCAAGAGTCCGTTCTCGAAAGGAACCCCCCGAACATTGCTTTTTCGGCCGATGACGACGACCGCCGGGCTTGAGGGCAATAGCACACGATGGATCTCGTCCAACACGTCACTCATGTCCATCGCGTACTGCACGACCGTCAGGAATCGGTTCTGCCGGTGCTTGCGGTTCGACCCGATCTCTGATCTCGCCGCAGCAAGAACGTCCGTGCCGAGCGCTTCCGCGCAGGGCCTATAGTTCTGGTGGTAATTGAAGACGTTGATGTACGGGGGCGATGTTATGACACCTGCAACCGAGCGGTCCTCGCAAGGAAGTGATCGTGCATCGGCTGCGATTGCCTGCCGACGTCCAGGCGAGTGGGGCAGGCCGGCAATCGTTGCCTGAACCTGGTTGAAGGAACTCCGGAGTGCAGTCGGGGTCGCAATCTTCCCGTTCTTCATCGCAAGCAACAGCACGACTCGAATAGTCATCGAATAGAGCCGGTCTCCGTTGCAACAACTGAGGAGTGACTCAATGGGCGCAGCTGAGGACCCTGCAGCGGCATCCGCACCGCAGAAGAGGCTGCCGGGCGGGTGGTCGGTGGGCGACGCCAGTGCGAGTGCAGCCTCGACTCCTCGAAGGAGGTCTATTCGCCGCTCGATTGGAACTTCGATGAACTCTGCAAGGGAGGCCATCGCAAGAGCTGCGGCATTGATCTCGGTCCCCACGGCGTCGCGGCCTTGACGTCCGGCCTCATACAGAAGAGTGCCGCTTCCGAGGAACGGATCTGCCAAGGAGCCTTCAGGTGGCATCTCCTTGAGGAGCATCTCGATCAGTTCTGGAGAGAACTGGCCTCTCCACGGAAAAGGACTAGTGCGCTCGCGGTCGCGCAGGTCGAGCGCTGAGCCTGAAGAGCGAGCTTCGAGCCGCATCCGCTGAACGGTCTCGACTACCGATCCGAGCATCAGAAGTAACCTCGGTTCAGAACGTCCTCCTCATTCGGGTCAACGTCTTCGAAGAGGGCGCGCAGATGGTTGACCAGTCGAAGTATGCGATCGGCCCGGATCGGATTCTGATCAAGGAAGTTCTCGTACCAGGCTCGTCGATCCTGGCGGTTCGCTGCGGACGCAAGGTTGGAGCGAAGGTTGGAAGCGATCCTCTTTCCACGAAGGAGGATGACCTCGTCAATGTCAGTTCCTAGCGTCGAGATCGGCGTCATGTCGAGCCATTCGCAGAGGAGGTAGTACCGGGCTCCAGGAACGGCGATCTTCAAATCGTGGGCGTCACTGACGCAGCCTTGAAACATCGTCTTGTCGAGGTTGGTCTTGCACTCCGCGGCAACTGACGCCAAGAACACCTTGTGCTGGGTCGTGTCCTGAGTAGGAAAGTCAGAACTGAAGGATGACCTCAAGAACGCCGGGCGGCCGACGGTGAAGTCCTGGTCCTTGGTACGAACGGCGAGGTTCCCTCCGAGTCCGGGGCTGGCGAGCGTCGTCTCGAAGTACGCCGCAGCGAAGGCCGTTCGGGGCCCACTCTCGTAGTTGAGGCCGTCGAGCGAGTGGATGACGCGTGGGGTCACCAGCCTTGGCAAGAACTCCTCAAGGATCGAGTTGTCGAGCTTCAGCTGCCCTCTCTGGCGCCATAGGAAGTCAGAGTTGGAGTCCCAGATCAGGTCGAGTTCCACGGATCGCTTGTAGCCGTTCAGAAGCTCAACGAGGGCGAAAACGAGATCATCCCCGTCCTCCTCTCGGCTGTCCATTGCTTGGACCCATCCGGCGTGGCGCTCCAGAGCTTGTTCTACGTTCTCGACGTCGGAGTCCGGAAGCTTCTCGTTGTGGAGCAGTTCTCGAAGCTTGTCGACGTGGGCGGTGCACGGGACAGCTGGCGTGCCGGTGTCGTCGGTGGCCTCCACGTAGAAGGACCGTATCCGGCCCGAGTACTGGGGGAACGGACCCGACCGTTGCAGTCGCTGAAGCATCAGTGCCATCTCAACTCCATGGGAGAAGCCGTTGGAGGAAGCGTGATGCTTCGAGGGCGTCGCTGATGGGACGCCGTGTCGATCCTACGGCGCGGGTCTGACAGCCCCGGATGGATGGCCAGCTCCCCCCGCGCCACGAGTTTGGTGCTGGGGGAGAGCTGCCCACACGTCGGGGACCGAGATGCGGAGCCGGTCTGCGACGACGGCGACCGGGACGACGACTCGTCGTCGCAGTTGCACAGACTCGAGCTCGCCGGAGCGTACGAGCTCGTAGGCGGTGGAGCGGCTGACGCCGAGGAGGTTGCCGGCTTCGGTGACGGTCAGGGTGAGGGGTCGATCGGTTCTCATACCCTACAAGGCCTCTTGAGAGGGCAGAACCTCACGCGGGCCGAGCAGATTTCTGCCGAGCAGTTCGAGTCCGTGGAGTCCGGGACGGCCACGGTCGGTCACGCGGTAAGGGGTCCGAGCGGCCGGCAGGTTCCCCGCCAGGGGAACCTGCAAGGGTGTGTTTTCTGGAGGGGTTCTGCGGGATCGCGTGATCGTCCAGATGGGGTGGGCGACTTACGCTACGAACGGTGCTGGCGGCGGGGGTCGCCGATGAGGCGCGAGATGGTCTCGGCGGCCAGGGCGTCGGTGGCGGGCAGCGTGTGGCTGTAGATGTTCAGGGTCGTGGCCTTGTCCCGGTGGCCGAGGCGGGCGCTGATGGTGGCGACCGGCGTGCCGGACTGACCGAGCTCGGTCGCCGTGAAGTGGCGGAGGTCGTGGAGGCGGACCGACTCGAGGTCGAGGGTCGCCCGCAGCCGACCGAACCGGTTGGTGCACACGTCGGGACGCCACGGCGTTGCGAAGTCGGGCTCCTCGCTGAACAGGAACGCCTCGTCGTCGAGGCGCACGCCGACCCGGAGGGCCAGCTCCCGGCAGCGCAGCTGGTGCTGGCGGAGCAGGTCGAGCGTCGACGCGTCGATGGAGACGCGGCGGGACTGGTGGGTCTTTGTGGTCTTCTCGACGATGTCCCGGCCGACGTGCGCGATGTTGCGGCGGATCAGCAGCTCGCCGGTGTCCCACGAGACGTTCTTCCACCGGAGCGCGCAGCCCTCGCCCCGCCGGCAGCCGGTGGTGGCGAGCAGCCACAGGTAGATGCCGAAGTCGGGCTCCTCGCCGAAGGCGGCGGCGAGCAGGTCACGGACCTGGACGACCGAGGGCGGAGACACCTCGGAGTGGCCGGCCGACGGGGGAGTGGCGTCCCGCGCCGGGTTGCGGGCGATGACTCCCCACTTGCGGGGCTGGTCGAGGGACTGACGCATCACCGTGTGGCAGATGCGGACCGTACGGCCCGACAGCGGGCGACTCTCAACACCACCAGACAGACGGAGCCCTGCGTAGAACTCGTCCAGCTCCATGGTCCGGATGCTCGCCACCTTCCGGTCGCCGAACGCCGGCACCACGTACCGCCGAGTGATCCACTCGTAGTTCGACACGGTCGATTGCTCGACCGTCGTCGCCTTGAGCTTCAACCAGCGGTCGAGCAGCTCGGCCATCGTCATCGGTGCCGACGGCGTCCAGCGACCCTCGCCGGCCTCGACGACCAAACGGGCCAGCTCCTGGTCGGCCTCGCGCCGAGTGCCCCGGACCGTGCGCTCCGAGCTCGCGTCCTCCCCGCCGGTTGATCGGAGAAGACCTTCAGGCGCCAGGAGTCGGCGCCTCGCTGTTGCAGGTGACCTCGCATCGTTCTCGCTCCTCCGTGCAAGGACCGCCGGCGGATTGCCAACGGATTGCCAAGAGGGGAACGGTGCGCTGTCCAGACCAGGTCCCGTACCCGATGACCTGGTCTTTTGAGTGCGCCCGGAGGAACTCGAATCCCCAACCTTCTGATCCGTAGTTGACCGAAGGCGGATTACCGGGGTTCCCGTCCACTGACCGTGATCGCCGGATACGACCGGTGACCTGCGGTTTCGCGGCCGGACGATTGTCCGACGTCGACCACCATAGACCGCTATAGCTCTCGTTTGGTTCTCAATCGGTTCTCAGCGGGAGCCGCTCAGCGGTGGCTCGAGCGACCCAGTCGGCAGGTCGTCGCTGGCGAGTCCGATGGTGCGCGCCTCACGAGTCCTCGCTGAGCCGAGCGATCAGGGACTGCACCGCCTCGGCAAGTGGGCCGAGGTCGTGCTCGACCACGTCTTGGACGATCGCATGGTCGGTGTCGAAGTAGCGGTGCGCAAGGTGGTCCCGCATCCGAGCGATCTCCTTCCACGGGACACGAGGGACACGGCCCAGGAGGGCAGGATCGATCCCCTTGACCGCTTCGCCGATCTCGATGAGTCGGACGCGCACCGCGTCGTAGACGAGGCCGTCATGGAGATCGCCTCTCGTCAGGTGATCCCGGATCGCATCGATGGCCTCGACAACGTCAGTCAGGCGGGCCTCGTCCTGCCGGCTCAAAGCAGCACGGCTTCTGCCAGGACCTCGTCTCGCAGCCCTTCGCGCAAAGTCGCAGGCGTACCGACATCGACCTTCACGCCGAGGGCTTCCTCGAGCTCGACGCCGATCGAGAGGATTTCGATCGGTCGCGCGTCCGGGGCGAGTTCGACGAGGAAGTCGATGTCACTCTCCGGACGTTCCTCACCTCGGGCAACGGATCCGAAGATGGCGACGGAACGTCCGTGGTGACGGGCGACGATCGCCTTGATCTCCTCGCGATGAGACTCCACCAGTTCTCGCAACGGCGTCGCACGGACGTCGGTCATGCGTTCAGGGTACGGGTCGAAGGGCACTTGCGCCGCCACTTTGGGGATACCGCCGGGAGCTGCTGCCTACCGCCACTTAACCTGGATACACCGACCAATGACGTGATGACTGGGTCGAGGCGGTGAGCTGACCGG
>CAZCJT010000056.1:0-10629 GCA_964498565.1 uncultured Acidimicrobiaceae bacterium | reverse complement strand
CGGGCGGCATCGGGCTGGTCGAGGATCCGGCGTCGGCGCTGTACGGCGACATGCCGCAGGCCGCGATCGACGCCGGCGGCGCCTCGGAGGTGCACGGCACCGACGACCTCGCCGAGGCCATCACCCGCGCCGTGGGTGCGGCGTCAGCCAGGGAGGAGGGCACCGTGACCGAACACGACGGTGGGCCCGACCACGTCATCCACGCCGACCGGATCGCCGGCGAGCTGGTGACCATGGCGTGCCCGAGCTGCGGGGGCAACCTCTGGGAGCAGGACGCCAGCGACGACGGCCCCTCGGCCGCCCTCCAGTACCGCTGCCGGACCGGACACCGGTTCTCGCCGACGACGCTGCTCACCACCCAGGACGGGCGGATCGAGGACGCCATGTGGGGCGCCTACCGCGCCCTCCTCGAGCGAGCGGAGATGGGGGAGCGCCTCGCCGACCGCTTCGGCCACCAGGGCATCGAGCGCTCGCAGCAGCGCTGGAGCGACCTGGCCGGCGAGGCTCGTCGTCGGGCCGAGGTGCTGCGCCAGCTCCTGGACGAAGCGGCGACGGCCTGACGGGCCCTCAGGGGCGAGCCGACGTCGACCCTGGTACCAGCGCTTCGAGCTCGCAAAGGACCCGCCGCAGCTCGGCGATGTTGGCCTCCAGCACCGCGAGGGAGCGGGCGTGGAGGTCGGCGGGGAGGTCGGGGGTCGCCAGCATCTGGGTCTGGTGGTCGAGGGCACCGACCGCGCCGCGGAGGTCGTGGGTCAGGGCGCGCAGCCGGCCGGACCCCGTGTCGGCGTTCGTGAGATCGTCCATGGCCACCACCCAGCCGGCCGTCGATGCGGGCCCGGAGGGTACCGCAGGTGGTGCCGCGGCTTCACCGTAGGGTGAGGAGATGTCAGACGGTCGACCACGGCGGGTGCTGGTGGTGGACGACCAGCGCAGCTTCGCCGACTCGCTCGCCCTGGTGATCGACTCGGTGGAGGACCTCACCTGCATCGGGACGGCAGCGTCGGGGGAGGAGGCCGTCGAGCGCTGCGCCGTCGATGCTCCCGACGTGGTCCTCATGGACGTGGACATGCCGGGCATCGATGGTGTCGAGGCCACCCGCCGCATCGCCGACGCCCACCCCGACGTCCACGTCGTCGTGCTGACCGGGGCTGCCGACGCCGGCACCCTCGGGCGGGCAGCGGGCGCCGGTGCCCGGGCCTTCCTCCTCAAGGACTCCGCCCTGGCCGAGATCCTCGACAGCGTCCGGTCCGTCGGTGGGCGCGGCGCCATGGGTGTCGACGACGACGTCACCGCCCGGTTGCTGGGGTCCGACCAGGACGGGCCCGGTCCGCAGCTCACGTACCGGGAGCTGGAGGTGCTGGCGATGCTGGCGCAGGGCCGCCAGCCCAAGGAGGTCGCCCACCACCTCGGGATCTCGCTGCACACCTGCCGTGGCTACGTGAAGAACATCCTGGCCACGCTGAAGTGCCACAGCGCGCTGGAAGCGGTGGTCGAGGCGCACCGACGTGGGATCATCCACCTGCCCACGGAGTGATCCCCCGCGGGTCTGGTCCCCCTCCGTTTCGGGGTACGGGTCCGGCGCCCGGCCACCTACCATGGCGGCACCCCCCCCCCCAGCACGACGCCCCAGCCCCCCGGCGACCGTTCCCGCACCGATGTGCGGTCACACGAGCGGCCCGGTGACATTCGCTGAGCCGGGCCGCTCGGGCGGGCGGCTCAGAGCGTGGTGACGTCGATGGTGTCGTCGAGGACCCCGAGGGCGACCTCGCGGACGGTGCGGTTGTTGCTGCGGGCGTGCTGGCGGATGAGGCGGAACGCCTCGTCCACCGGCAGCTCGCGCTTGGCGGCCACGACGCCCTTGGCCTGCTCGATCACCACGCGGCTGTCCAGCGCGTGCTGGAGCTGCTCGGCGGTCCGCTGCGTGCGGGCCAGCTCGCTGGCGTTCAGGACGTAGGCGGCGGCGATGTCGGCCAGCACGGTGGCGCTGTTGATCTCGGCGTCGGACCACTCCCGCGGCGCCCGCTGGTAGACGTCGAGCGATCCGATCCGCTCGTCGTCCAGGATCAGCGGGATGCCGAGGACGGCGTGCACCCCGTGCCCGAGGACGTCGGCGCAGTAGGCGGGCCAGTCGTCGGTGTGGTCGCGCAGGTCCGCGACCGGGACCGGACGTCGGTCGTGGATGGAGGCCAGGCACGGGCCGGCCTGGTGCTCCTCCTGGGCGTGCTCGGCCGCGACGGCCGTGGCGTTCGTCGCCGTCACGAACCGGAGCTTGTCCCCGTCGAGGAGGGCCACGCCGGCCGCGTCGGCCCCGACGACCTCCGCGGCATGCTCGCAGAATTCGTGGAGGATGTCGGCGAGGTCGTAGCCCCGTGCCATCGCCCGGGCGAACCGGCGCAGCACGTCGAGCAGGGGATCGTCATCAGGCACAGGACCGTCGACGGTACGGCCGGCCGCCGGCACCGTCGCCCCCCAACCCTGGGGATCCGCCGCTACGCGGGGGTGTCGTCGACGCCGGCCCGAGCGGTGAGCAGCTCGCCGACCTGGCGGAACGTGTCGTCGTCGGCGAGGAGCAGCACGGTGTCGCCGCCCTCGAGCCGGGTGCTGCCGGTCGGGACGGTGTAGGTCCCGGCCCGGTCGACCAGCACGAGCAGCGCCCGCCGGGGGAGTCGCAGGTCCACGACGGTGCGACCGTCGCCGGTGGACCCGACCGGGATGGCGAGCCGGCGCAGCGAAGTGCCGTCCGGGAGGGGCTGGCCGGCCTCGAGCGGGGCCGGAGGTCGGGCGTCGGTGGGCGCGGTGGCGCCGAACAGGCGGGCCACGGAGCCGACCGTGGTCCCCTGGATCAGGACGCTGGTGAGGACGACGAAGAACACGACGTCGAACAGCAGCGCCGCGCCGGGCACGTCGTCGACGAGGGGGAAGGTGGCCAGGATGATCGGGGTGGCGCCGCGGAGGCCGACCCAGGCGATGACGGCCTGGTGCCGCAGCGGGACCCGCAGGGGGGTGAGGCTCAGCAGCGTGCCGAGCGGGCGGGCCACCAGGGCCAGGACGGCTGCGATGAGCAGCGCATCGAGGGCGACATCGGGCAGCTGGGACGGGAAGACCAGCAGACCCAGCACGAGGAACATGCCGATCTGGGCCAGCCAGGCGGTGGCGTCGTGGAACCGACCGATCGAGTTGCGGTGCAGGATCTCGCTGTTCCCGAGGATCATGCCGAGGAGGTACACGGCCAGGAAGCCGCTGCCGTGGAGTACGGCGGCCACCGAGTAGGTGAAGAAGGCGAGGGCGACGGTCAGGACCGGGTACAGCCCCTCGATCCCGAGCTGGAGGCGGTTGATCAGCCGGTGGGCCAACCACGCAACGGCCGCGCCCACCGCCACGCCCACGACGAGCTGGGTGGCGAGCATCGGGACCAGGTCGGTCCAGCTCGAGCCGGGGTCGCGCACGAGCTCGATGAGCCCGATGGTGAGGAACACCGCCATGGGGTCGTTGGCGCCGGATTCCAGCTCGAGGGTGGGCTGGATGCCGCCGGCGAGCCCGGTCCGACGGGATCGCAGCACCGAGAACACGGCTGCGGCATCGGTCGATGAGACGATGGCGCCGAGCAGCAGCCCCGTCTCGAGCGGGAGGTCGAGGACCCACGCCGCGGCCACGCCGGTGACGCCGGCGGTGGCGGCCACGCCGACCGTGGCCAGCACGACGCCGTGGGGCAGGAACGGGCGGACGGCGCTCCACCGGGTGTCGAGGCCGCCGTCGAACAGGATGAGGACCAGCGCCGAGATCCCCACCGCCTGGGCCAGCTCGGTATCGGCGAAGTCGATGCCGCCGAAGCCGTCGGACCCGGCGAGCATCCCGACGGCCAGGAACAGGAGCAGGGCGGGGATGCCGAGCCGGCCGGCCACCCGGGACATGAGCACCCCGGCCAGGACCAGCACGGAGCCGGCGAGCAGGAGCGGGTCGACGGCCACGGCGCAACGGTAGGGCGGCGAGGTGCCCGGGAGGCGAGAACCGGATCGGCGCGGGTCAGGGCTCGAGGTGTGCCGGCCTTCGCCGCGACCACGCCGCCGGGCGGCACCACGCGCAGGCCGTGCTGGACCGGGCACACTCGTCCCATGACAGACGTGATCCCCGAATCCCACCAGGACCTGCTCGAGAAGGCCGGCATCCTCCACCTCGCATCCCTCGGACCCGACGGCGAACCCCAGGTGCACCCCGTCTGGTACGGCTGGGACGGCACCCACCTGCTGGTCAGCAGCACGTCCACCCGCCAGAAGACCAAGAACGTCGAGCGCGACGGGCGGGTGGCCGGGTCCATCCTCGACCCCGAGAACGCGTACCGCTACGTCGAGGTGCGCGGCACCGTCGAGGCGGTCGAGCCCGACCCCACCGGGACCCTCATCCACCAGCTGGCCAAGAAGTACCTGGATCAGGACCGCTACCCGTGGGAGGACGACAACTCGGCCCGCGTCATCGTGCGCATCCGGATGGAGAAGGCGAACACGATGGGTTGAGCCGGGCGGCGACGTTAACGCACGTGCGTTAACGTCGCCCCGTGGCATGGGACTTCCGCACCGACCCCGACTTCCAGCTCCAGCTCGACTGGGTGGACGACTTCGTCCGCGAGCACGTCGAGCCCCTCGACCTGGTCCTCGATGACCCGTACGACAAGAGCGACGAGGCGGCCATGGCCGTGGTCCGCCCCCTGCAGCAGCAGGTCAAGGACCGCGGCCTGTGGGCGGCCCACCTCGGCCCCGAGCTCGGCGGTCAGGGCTACGGCCAGCTGAAGCTGGCGCTCCTGAACGAGATCCTGGGTCGGTCGCACTGGGCCCCGTCGGTGTTCGGCTGCCAGGCGCCCGACTCCGGCAACGCCGAGATACTCGCCCACTACGGCACCGAGGAACAGAAGGCGAAGTACCTGCAACCGCTCCTCGACGGGCAGATCTCGTCGTGCTACTCGATGACGGAGCCCCACGCGGGGGCAGACCCGACGCTGTTCACCACCCGGGCGGTGCAGGATGGCGACGAGTGGGTCATCAACGGGGAGAAGTGGTTCTCCTCCAACGCACGCTTCGCGTCCTTCTACATCGTCATGGCGGTGACCGACCCCGACGTCTCCGCCTACCAGGGCATGGGCATGTTCGTGGTCCCGGCCGAGACCCCTGGCGTCGAGATCGTCCGAAACGTCGGGGTGGGCAGCGAACCCGAGGGCCACGGGTCCCACGGCTACGTCCGCTACACCGACGTGCGAGTTCCCGCCGACCACCTGCTGGGCGGGGAGGGCCAGGCGTTCGCCATCGCCCAGACCCGCCTCGGCGGGGGCCGCATCCACCACGCGATGCGCACCATCGCCCAGGTGCGCCGGGCCTTCGACATGATGTGCGAGCGGGCGCTCAGCCGCCAGACCCGCAACGGCCCGCTGGCCTCGCTCGGCGTGGTGCAGGAGCAGATCGCCGACAGCTGGATCGAGATCGAGCAGTTCCGCCTGCTGGTGCTGCGCACGGCGTGGCTGATCGACGAGCACCAGGACTACCTGAAGGTGCGCAAGGACATCGCCGCCGTGAAGGTGGCGATGCCGAAGGTCTTCCACGACGTCGTCCAGCGGGCCATGCACCTGCACGGCGCCCTGGGCGTCTCCAACGAGATGCCCTTCGTCTCGATGATGGTCGGGGCCGAGATCATGGCCATCGCCGACGGGCCCACCGAGGTGCACAAGGTGACCATCGCCCGCCAGGTGCTGAAGGAGCACAAGCCGGTCGACACGCTGTTCCCCTCGGCCCACATCCCGACCCGGCGCGAGGACGCCCGCAGCAAGATGGCCGACGTGCTGGAGCACGTCGTCGGCAACCAGTGACGGACCGGTCCCACCTCACCGGCCGGGTCGCCGTCGGTTGACCGCCGAGGCCCGCCTCGCCATCGTCCGGGCCGCCGAGCAGCTCTTCGCGGCCGAGGGCATCGACGGCCCGTCGCTGCGCGAGATCGCCCGCACCGCAGGGCAGGGCAACACCAACGCCGCGCAGTACCACTTCGGCGATCGTGACGGGCTGCTCCTCGCCGTCCTCGAACGGCACCGCGCTCGGGTGGAAGGCCGACGTGGCGAGCTGCTCGACGTGGCCGAGGCGGCCGAGCCGGTGGAGGCCCGTGCTCTCTCCACCGCCCTCGTGGCCCCGCTCGTCTCCGAGCTCTCCGAGAGCGATGGTGGCCGAGCCCGCCTGCAGGTGGTCGCCGAGGTCCTCGCCCGGCCGATCCGGTTCGCCGACGTGCTCGACACGCACTGGCAGACGCCCAGCATCCGGCGGTGGAGCCAGCTGGTCGAGCCGGTCCTGCCGCCGGAGGCCGTGGGCCGACCGCTGCACCGTCGCTTCGCCGTGCTGCGCTTCGTGCATGCCGAGCTGGCCAGCCGGGCCCGAGAGCGCGGCGGTCGGGCGGACCACCGGCTCTTCGCCAGCCACCTCGTCGACCTGGTCACGGCCATGCTGGCCGCCCCGGTGTCCCCGTGGACCACCGACCTGATCCGCCCCGGCGCCACCGCAGGGCGCGCCCGATGACCGACGCGGTCCACCACAGCTCGGAGGCCGTGGTCAGCCGGTGAACGGCACGCTCAGCCCGACGTCCCACGGACGGACGTTCCGGCTGAATCGATCGAACACGGAGATGTCGCCGAAGGCCCGCTCGCGATAGGTGATGCCGGCGGCGTCGAGGGCGTCCCGCGTCGTGGCGATGTCATCGGTGTTCACACCTCGCGATCCGACCCACACCGGGTCGGGGGCTCGGTCGACGGCCCGGCGCTCGTCGGGGAGGCGCTCGGGCACGGCCATCGTTCCGACCGTGAGACGGTCGTCGGCCTCGAACTCGAGCGGCATCGCCGTCCAGTACGACGCGTACACGAAGCGGGTCCCGTCCGCCTCGAGGGCGTCGACGACCCGGGCCAGGTCGGCGTCGCGGTCGCCGGCGACGTCGTCGGCGCGGCTGACGAGGAGCGTGAGCGAGGGTGCGGCGACGAACAGCAACACCGCCGCGGTGGCCAGGGTGCGCCCCGGAGCGTGGTGGGGCACCAAGCGCGCCAACCCGAGTATCAGGATCGGGAAGGCGGCGAAGAGGTACCGCGGCTCGGTGATGAAGTACGCGTACTCGGAGCCGACGTAGGCGACGACGGTGATGGGTATGCCGAGCAGGACCATGTCGAACGGACGGCGGTGCTCGGTCCGAGCGGTCACCAGGGCGAAGATCCCCCGCCAGCGGACCCCGATGGCGACGACGCCGGCGAGTGTCAGCCCCCACAGCGTCACTCGACCGAGCGCGACCGGCCAGCCCGGCTCGCCGAAGAGGAACGCGACGCCGATGAACTGGCGGCCGACCTCGTCGAAGAGGTTCCCGAAGCGCTCGACGGCGGTCGTCGGCAGCAGTCCTGGGTGGGGGATCGGGAACGCGCCGTTCACCACCGTCCAGTACAGGACCGGCAGCATGCCGGCGAGGACCCCGACCGCGGCCGAGGCCACCATCCGCAGCTCTCGTCGGGCCGAACCGGCGAACCACAGCGCCGCCGGTAGCACCACGTAGTAGCCCGACGGTGAGAGGTAGTAGGTCAACCCGACGCCGAGCCCGACGCCGAACGCGTGCATCGTGCGACGGCGGCCTGTCTGCTCGTCGAAGCGCACCGCGACCAGCAGCGTGGTCAGGGATACGAGCAGCTCGGCGTCGTAGCTGCCGTAGCTGCGAGCGCCCTTCCAGATGAGCGGGTACGGGCCGAAGGCGAACAGGACCTCGGCCAGGACGGCGTGCCGCACCGAGGGCAGGAGGCGCAGACCCACGCGGTACACCAGGACACATGCCGCGACCGACATGAGGAGCTGCGGGATCCGCAGCACGAACGGCGTGACGGGGAACCCCAACGCGAACAGGAGCGCCTGGGGGTACTGCTCGACGGCGCTGTTGTAGCTCTGCCCGAGGAAGAAGAGGTACGCGTCGTCGCCCTGGGCGATGCGCCGAGCCATGATGCCGGTCACCGCCTCGTCGGCGTCCAGCCCGCCAGCTGGCGTCGACAGGAACGCGATGCGCAGCGCCAGCGCGACGAGGGCGGCCACCCAGACCAGCAGCGTCGATCCGCGGTACCCACCGATCGGCGTCGGCAGCTGGCCCTGGGCGGCACGTTCCACGGCTGGCTCCGGCATCTCCTCGGTGCTCGCGGGCGCAGAGATGGCGGCAGTCCTTCGTGATCGGCTCGAGCGCGCGACAGGGCCCTGGCCGCCGCCTCGCCAGGGGAGTGTAGGGACGGTGGTCCTCCTGCAACAGCTCCGCCCGGTGTCGCGCTCGGTTAGACACGCGGCGATGGCCAGTCCCGTCCCCGATGCGCTGATCCGCGCCGCTGAGCGGCTGTTCGCCGAGCGCGGCTCGGACCAGGTGAGCCTGCGGGAGGTCACCACCGAGGCCGGCGCGACCAACGCCAGCGCGGTGCAGTACCACTTCGGAGGTCGGCGGGGGCTCATCCGGGCCGTGCTCGCCAAGCACGACATCGACGTCGAGCGGCGGCGCCACGAGCTGCTCGACGCCTACGAGGCCGGCGATCGCACCGACATGCGCGTGCTGGCCCACGCCCTCGTCCAGCCTCTGGCCGACGAGCTCGGCAACGACGACGGCGGCCACGGCTACCTGCAGCTGCTGTCGGACCTGTTCAACCGACCGGACCCGCCGTACGAGCCGGGGACGGTCGAGGACCCGGCCTACAGCGTCAACCGGTGGCGTGCGCTGGTGGTGCCGCTGCTCACCCCCGAAGCCATCCGGCTGCACCGCCGGTTCGACGCCCTCCGGTTCACCGTGTCCGAGCTGGCCCGGCGCGGCCGGACCGGCCGCAAGGACAACCGCCTGTTCACCAGCCAGCTGGTCGACCTCGTGACCGGCCTGCTGCTGACGCCGGTCTCCGACGAGACCCGGCGGCTCCTGCGCTGACCCGCTCCGCTTGACATCAATGCACCTGCATTGATCCACTGCCGGCATGGCATGGGATTTCCAGACCGAACCCGAGTTCCAAGAGAAGCTGGACTGGGTCGCCCAGTTCTGCAAGGAGAAGGTCGAGCCCCTCGACTACGTCTTCCCCTACGCGGTCCGGTCGCCGGATCCCGTGGTGAAGGCCTACGTCCGCGAGCTCCAGCAGGAGGTCAAGGACCAGGGCCTCTGGGCCATCTTCCTCGACGAGGAGCTCGGCGGTCCCGGCTTCGGCCAGCTCAAGCTCGGCCTGCTCAACGAGGTCATCGGCCGCTACTCCGGCGCCCCGCAGATGTTCGGCGCCGCCGCACCGGACACCGGCAACATGGAGATGCTGGCTGCCTACGGCACCGAGGAGCAGAAGAAGCGGTGGCTCGAGCCGCTCCTCAACCAGGAGATGTTCTCGGCGTACTCGATGACCGAGCCCCAGGGCGGCTCCGACCCCAACCTGTTCCGCACCACGGCCGTGCGTGACGGCGAGGAGTGGGTCATCAACGGGGAGAAGTGGTTCACGTCCGCCGGGCGTGTCGCCGACATCCTCTTCGTCATGTGCACCAACGGCATGTTCGTGGTGCCGCGCGAGACCCCGGGAGTGGAGATCCAGCCCGAGCCCCGCAACCACAACCACATCATCTACCGCGACGTGCGCGTGCCGGCCGACCACCTGCTCGGCCCCGAGGACGGCGCCAAGGTGCTGGCCCAGCGCCGGCTCGGCGGCGGCCGCATCCACCACGCCATGCGCACCATCGCCCAGTGCACGCTGGCCTTCGACATGATGTGCGAGCGGGCGCTGTCGCGCGAGTCGCACGGCAAGATCATCGGCGAGCACCAGATGGTGCAGGAGAAGATCGCCGAGTCCTACGCCAAGCTCAAGATGCTGCGCCTGTACGTGCTCGAGACGGCGTGGAAGATGGACCAGACCTCCAGCGCCGAGGCCCGCACCGACATCGCCGCCGTGAAGTTCACCATGGCCCGGGTGCTGCGCGAGATCTCCTTCGACGCCCTGCACATCCACGGCTCGCTCGGCACCACCGACCTCACGCCGCTGCAGGCCATGTACGCCGCCGCGCCCACCATGGGCCTGGCCGATGGCGCCGACGAGGTGCACAAGTCCACCGTCGCCCGCCGGGTGCTCAAGGACTACCGGCCGCACGAGGGCTACTTCCCCCGGGAGTTCCTGCCGTACAAGCGGGAAGAGGCGTGGGAGAAGATCCAGCCAGTGCTCGACGCCCGCCCCGAGCTGCGCGAGTCGGCCGAGAACTACAAGAAGTACTTCGCCGGCCGGCGCTGAGCGGCAGGGGCTACTTCCACCGGGGCTGGTCGACGAGGCGTAGCAACCAGACCAGCGCGGGCAGCACGAAGACGCACGCGGCGGCGACCACCACCAGCAACATCCGCATGGTGGCCGGAGCCCCGGCCACGTCGTCGATGGTCGCGGCGTCGACCAGCACGTCGGGGTACTGGGCGACGCCCCACCCGGCGACGACCGACGACACGGCGACGAAGGCGCCGATCCGGGCGAACGACAACCGGCGCTGCAGCAGGCCGACGGTGGTGCCGATCCCGGCCAGCACCGAGGTGGCGACCAGCGGTGCGCCCGGTCCGTGGAGGCCGTGGGCGAGCGACGGCGCGGTCGCCTCGATGGTGGCG
>CAZCJT010000055.1:0-10653 GCA_964498565.1 uncultured Acidimicrobiaceae bacterium | reverse complement strand
GAGGGCAACGTCGCAGCGACCCTCGACGATGTCGGTGCCGAGCTTGCCCACCAGCCACTGGGGCGTGTTGCCGCCGATGGTGGAGGACAGCAGGCGGCGAGGTGCCATCCCGAGCGCCGCCGCCAGCCGGTTGGCCGCGTGCTCGGTCCGCGGGGCGAGGACGCCGGGCATGGCGATGGTGTCGACGGCCAGGTCGGCGCCGCAGTCGGCGAAGGCGAGTCGGGTGGCCTCGGCGGCGAGGGCGATGGGGTCGACGAGCTCGTCGCTGCGGTTGGTGACCTGCCCCACCCCGACCAGGACGGGCGTGCGAGGGTCCAGCGCGCTCACCGGGCGATCGCCCGCGCCTGGCTGAGGACCACGTTGCCCTTCTGGGTGGACGCCTCGACGATGGCCCCGTCGCCGTCGCGCCAGATCTTGGTGACGATGGAGTCCTGCGGCCAGACCTGATCGGCGAACCGGCCCTCGAGCGTCCCGAACGAGTCGACCTCGCCACCGAACACGCCGGCCAGCACCGCCCGGCCCACGAAGCCGAACGTGCAGAGGCCGTGGTTGAACGGGGCGTCGAAGCCGGCCATCTCGGCGAACGCCGGGTCGATGTGCAGCGGGTTCCGGTCGCCGGAGAGGCGGTAGATGGCCGCCTGCTCGGCGCGGGTCTCGTACTCGATGACGACGTCGGGCTCCCGGTCGGGCGGCTCGTTCTTGCCGGTCGTCGACGGGCCACGCTCGCCGCCGAACCCGCCGGCGCCCCGGACGAACAGCGTCGCGCTGGCGGTGAAGAGGTCACCGTCCGCATCGCTGGCCGTGCCCTCGAACCCGAGCACGGCCGCCTTGCCCTTGTCCCACACCTCGGTGATCTGGCCGCGGATCTCCACCTCGGCGCGCGGGGGGAGGGTGCGGTGGCAGGTGATCGACTGCTCGCCGTGCAGGATCATGGCCGGGTTCACCTCGACCTCGCCGAACACGCCGCCCATGGCCATGAGGCCGGGGATCACGCCGTAGGTGGGCAGCACGACCGGACCCTTGCCTTCGTAGAGGAAGTCGAGGTCCTCCGGCGGACGAGCACCCACGCCGAGGGCGTAGAGCATCACGTCCTTCTCGTTCCAGCTGGCGGTGACCGGCTGCAGCTGCATTCCGGCGAGATCCGAGGAGATGGGGCGGGCCATGGCCGGAGTCTCCCGCGGGCACCTCTCCACGTGCAACACGAGAGCGCTTCTGTCGCGCCGCCGGCGGGCGGCCCGGGGAGCGGTCCAGCGGGCCGGACGAGACACCGGGTCACAGATGTCGCAAGTCGGAAGAGAAAATCTCCATGTCGAGGAAGGAGTGGGCGACGGCTGTGCCGAAGGACACAGGCAGCCCCGTTCCGGGGACCGCAGCAGTACGTCGCAGCAGAAGGGGTGTCGTGACCGCACTCATGGGGATGGCCCGCGGCAAGGCGTCGACCTTCGTCGACGAGCTCGGCCGGATCTTCGGCCTCATGTTCGCGGTGCTCGTCCGGATTCCCCGCCGCCCGTGGCGGCCGCGGGCGATCGCCGAGCAGGTGTGGTTCGTCGCATCCGTCACCCTGTTCCCCGCCCTGCTGCTCACCTTGAGCTTCGGGCTGGTGATCGGCCTGCAGGTGTACAACATCACCCGTCAGTTCGGGGCCGAGTCCGCCCAGGGCGCAGCCATGGTGCTCGCCATCGTCCGCGAGGCCGGGCCGCTCGGCACGACGTTCATGCTCGCCGCCGCTGCCGGCACGGCCATCACCGCCGACATCGGCAGCCGGACGGTCCGGGACGAGATCGCGGCCATGCAGGTCATGTCGGTGGACCCGATCCACCGCGTGGTGGTGCCCCGGGTCGTCGGTGCCTCCATCGCCGCCGGCCTCATGACCGGGATCGTGATCATGGGCGGTCTGGCCGGCGGCTTCCTGTACTCCGTGGTCCTCAAGGGATCGAACGCCGGCGCCTACCTCGATGGGTTCTCGACCCTGGCCCAGATGCCGGACCTGTACCTGGCCCTGGCCAAGGGCATGGTGTTCGGCGTGGTCGCCGCGGTCATCGCCGCCTGGCGGGGTCTGTACGCCAAGGGCGGCGCCGGCGGCGTGGGCTACGCCGTCAACACCGGCGTGGTGATGACCATCCTCGCCCTGGTCGTCGTGAACCTGATCATGACCTTCGGCTACCTCGCCATCGTCCCGGACGCGATCCAATGACGGCCACCACCCCCGTCCCCTCCGCACCGGCTCGCCTCTGGAGCGCGACCAAGCAGGCCGTCGACCCGCTCGCCCAGCCGTGGCGCGTGACCCGGGACATCGCCGAGGTCAGCTGGAAGGCCCTGGTGAACGTGCCGGCGGCGCTGGCCCATCGGGCCTACATCGTCAAGCTCATCTCCGACGTGGCCGTCGGCTCCGGCGCGTTCATCGTGGGCGCCGGCGCCGTGATCGTCGTCATCTTCATGACCGGCGTCATCGGCATCCAGGTGGGCCTGGAGGGCTACGAGGGCCTCGAGCTCATCGGAGCCGAGGACCTCATCGGCTTCCTCTCGGCGTTCGCCAACGTCCGCGAGATCACCCCGCTCGCCGCGGCCATCATCTTCGCCGCCCAGATCGGCGCCAACTACACCGCCGAGCTGGGCGCGATGCGCATCTCCGAGGAGGTGGACGCCATCGAGGCGATGGGCATCAAGTCCCTCCGCTACCTGGTCTCCACCCGGCTGATCGCCTCCTTCATCACCGTCCTGCCGCTGTACGTCATCGGCCTGTACGTCCAGCTGCTCACCACCAAGCTGACGTCCACGGTCTTCTTCGGGATCGCGCCCGGGGTCTACGACCAGTACTTCGAGCTGTACCTGCCCCGCATCGACATCATCTACAGCGTCATCAAGATCCTGGTGTTCATCGCCATCATCACCTTCGTGCACTGCGCGTACGGGTTCCGGGTGTCCGGTGGCCCCGAGGACGTGGGCTACGCGGTGGGCCGGGCCGTGCGCCTGTCGATCACCCTGGTGTTCCTCTCCAACTTCGTCCTGACCCTCATCTTCTGGGGTTCGGGCGACACCGTGAGGTTCTCCGGATGAGCGTGCCCATCGCCCTGGTCCGCCGCCTCGCCGCCTCCGTGCTGGTGGTCGGACTGGTCGCCGCCTGGCTCCTCCAACCGGGCCCCGACCGCAACGAGATCACCGTCGAGTTCGCCCGGGCCGGCCTCAACGTGCGCCCCGGTGACGAGGTGCGGGTGCGGGGCGTCCCCGTCGGCACCATCTCCTCGATCGACGTCGACCGCGAGACCTACACGGCGCGGTACACGCTCTCGGTCGATCCCGATGCGCCGATCGCGCCGCTCAGCACTGCATCGCTCGTTCCCAAGACCCTCTTCGGCGACAAGTACGTCGAGCTGCAGGGGGCCCCGCCCGACGCCGAGCACCTGGGTGACGGTGCTCACATCCCGCTGGAGCGGACCTCCGCCCCGAGTGAGGTGCAGGAGGTCCTCGACCGGCTCGAGCCGGTCCTCGCCGAGGTCGACCCGGTCACGTTCGCCAACGTGATCGCCTCCACCGCCGAGGGCCTCGACGGTGCCGGCGGCGACATCGCCCGCCTCGTCGACGCCCTGCCCGGCGCGCTCGAGACGATCACCGCCAACCAGCAGGACCTGGGCCGCATCTTCCGGGCGGTGCCCGGCATCTCCGGCACCCTCGAGGAGCGGGCCGACCAGCTCGTCCAGGTGGCCGACTCCTTCGGCACGCTGGCCACCACCATCGACGAGAACGAGGACGACCTCGTCCGGTTCGTGACCAGCACGGCCGACCTGTCGGCGCGGGCGGCGGAGCTGCTCACCACCGAGGAGGAGCGCCTCACCCGCATCCTCGACGACGGCTTCACGGTCATCGACCTGGTGGCCGAGCAGCCCGAGGCGCTGCCCAAGCTGCTGGACTCGCTCCCGATCTTCGTCAACGGCCTGGCCGCCGCCACGTCGGCGGGCTACTTCAAGGCGCCGATCGCCAGCTTCGGCGTGCTGATCCCCACGGTCGACTCCAAGGGCGCCCTCGGCGAGGCCGGCGGCGGCGCCGGCTTCGGGCCCGACGTGGTCGTCGAGGGGTTCCCCCTCACCGACGGCGTCACCGTCGGCCCGCAGGACGGGTCCGACCCGCTGACCAGCGTGGCGAACGGCGTCGTCGGCCTCCTCAACAACCTGCTCGGCGGTGGGCAGCGATGAGCCTGTGGATCAAGCTCGGCGTGCTGGCCGCAGCCGGCCTGGCCTGCCTCGCCGTCCTCGCCGTGCAGATCGGCCAGCTCGGCGGTGCCGCCGGCGCCTTCGCCGACACCTACCAGGTGGTCGCCCACTTCGACGACGCCACCGGCGTCACCGACGGCAACGAGATCCGCCTGGCCGGCGTCCGCGTCGGCAAGGTCGGTTCCGTCGCCGTGGAGCGGGGCGAAGCGGTGGTCACCATGAACATCGACGACCGCTACCGGGTCCCCCAGGACAGCCGGTTCGAGCTCCGGTGGAAGAACCTGCTCGGGCAGCGCTTCATCCAGGTGGTGCCGCCGGCGGAGGCCACGCCCGGCGGCCCGGCCCTCGAGGAGGGCGCCGAGCTCACCACGGCTCGCACCCGCTCCGCGGCCGACCTGTCGATGCTGCTCAACAACACCGAGCCGCTCGTCGCCCAGCTCGACGTGCCCCGGTTGAACCAGGTGACCGCCACGCTCGCCGCCTCCTTCGCCGGGCGCGAGGCGGCCCTCGGCGCCGGGATCGACGATGCCCGGACCCTGCTGACCGAGCTGAACACCCGTCGCGACGCGATCGACCGCAGCCTGACGAACCTCGACACCCTCATCGGCGGCATCGCCGAGCGCGACGCCGAGGTGGAGCGGTTCCTGACCGCCTTCGCCACCACCGCCCAGACGCTGGCCGCCAACGCCGGACAGCTCGGGCCCACGGTCCAGCAGCTCGACGTGCTCGTCGACGTGGCCGAGCAGGTCCTGTCGGCGACCAGCGGCGACATCGACGCCGTGATCGACCAGTCGGTCCAGGTCCTCGACGCCCTCGCCGCCAACGCCGACTCCCTCGAGGAGGGTGTGCGGACCCTGCCCTGGGCCGTCGCCGCCATCACCCGGGCCACCGGCAAGGGCAACTGGTGGCAGGTCTACGCCCGCGGCCTGGGCGGCGTCACGGCGTTCGTCAACGAGCCCGTGATCGGACCGGACCACAACGACGTCGGCGTCGACGACCAGACCGCCCCCGACGCCCTCCTCGGCGAACCGCGGATTCCCGTGCCGCCGATCCCCGAGCTCCGACTCGGCCCGCTCACGATCAACCCGTCGCCCCAGACCCGGGCCGAGCAGTACGCGCAGAACCGGCAGCCGGAGGAACCGTTGCTCGGCGGCCTCGGCACCTTCCTCTCCAACCTGCTCGGGGGTGGATCGTGATCGACTCCCACCTCGGGCTCAAGGCCGCCATCGGCACCGGCATCGTCGTGGTGCTCGGACTCGTCGCCTTCGCCATCGGCGGCATGCGGATCTTCGAGCGCACCTATGAGCTGTCCGTGATCGTCGAGGACGCTGCGGGTCTGGAGAGCGGAGACCCGGTCCGGGTGGCCGGCGTCGCCGTCGGGTCGGTGACCTCGGTGGACCGCATCCCCGAGGACGGCACGCTCCAGGTCGGCTTCCAGGTCGACTCGGGCACCGAGATCTCCGAGGCCAGCACTGCATCGGTCCGGCTGCGCACCCTGCTGGGCAAGAAGTACCTCGACATCGCCGACCCCGGCACCGGCGAGGTCCTGGCCGAGGGCGGCGTGATCCCCGTCTCCCAGACCACGGCCTCCACCGACGTCGACACGCTGCTCAACGCAGCGGAACCCACGTTCGAGCGCACCAACGTGGAGAGCATGAACAGCCTGCTCGCCGGCGTCGACCGGACCCTGGCCGGGCGCGGCGAGGAGCTGCGAGACGTGTTCACCGAGCTCGGCGGACTGGCCTCCACCTTCGCCGACCGCGAGGCCGAGCTGACCCGGCTCATCGAGTCGACCAACCAGCTCGCCGGTGTCGTCGGCACCCGTGACGCCGAGCTGCGAACCGTGCTGGACGGCATGGACCTGGTGCTCGCCACGCTCGCCGAGCGGGGCGGCAACCTCACGTCCCTCGTCGACCAGGTCCGCACCCTGTCCGACACCCTCTCCCCGCTCCTCGCCACCAACCGGGACGACTTCAGCTCCATCTTCGCCGACGTGAACGAGATCAGCGAGGTGCTGGTTCGTCAGAAGGACCGCCTCGACGTCGCCCTCACGCAGGCCCCGAGCCTGGCCGAGCGCTTCTACGCCACGACCGCCGAGGGATCGTGGGTGAACGTGTACATCGTCGGGCTCCTCGCCACCCCGTTCCTCGCCGAGCCGGTGGACCTGGGCTCCTCCAACACCGCCGAGCCCGGGGTCAGCGGTGGCGTCCCCCGGTTGTGGCTCGACCCGCCCCAGCTCCTGCCGGACACCAACATCGCCGGTGTCGACCTGCTCTTCGAGGACAACCGCGTCATCGAGGCACCCGAAGGGTACGTGCAGGGATGAGGGAGCCGATCACCACCTCGCTGGGCCGACGGGCTGTCACCGCCGTCGTCGTCTTCGCCTTCTCGCTGTCGACCGCCGGGCTCGCCGGTGTTGCCGTCGGCGTCGAGGTCGAGAACCCGTTCGAGCCGGAGCGGACGGTGGTCCACGCCGACTTCGAGCGGGCCGTGGGCCTCTACGACCAGTCCCGGGTGTTCGCCGACGGCGTGGAGGTCGGCGAGGTGACCGACATCGAGGTGCTACCGGACACCGTGCGCGTGGAGCTCACCCTCGACGACATCGCCATCCAGGCCGGCACCAAGGCCATCCTCCGGCTCCGTTCCCTGATCGGGGAGCGGTACGTCGAGCTGACCGACGTGTGGACCGGGGACGGCGACCGCCTGCAGACCGGAGACGTCATCCCGCTGGAGCGCACCGTGGTGCCGGCCGAGATCACCGAGGTGCTCGACGAGGCCGCTCGGGTGTCCAAGGAGCTGGATGGGGCCACCCTCAACCGGGTGATCGAGGAGCTGGCCGTGGTCGTCGGCAACGACGGCGTCGCGGTCGAGGCGCTGCTGGAGGACCTGGCCGACGCCGGCGACGTGGTGGCCGCCCGGGCCGACGACCTCGACGAGCTCATCAGCTCCCTCGACACGGCCGTGGCCACCCTGGCCGAGAAGGACCAGACGGTGGTCTCCGTGCTGCGCAACGGCACGACGGTGTCCCAGGCCCTGCTCGCTCAGGAAGGGGCGCTCGACGCAGCCGTGCGCAGCATCGACACGATCGTCGGCGACCTGGCCGACTTCGCCGGCGACCAGCGCCAGGGCCTGACCGACCTGGCTGGCGACCTCGCCGAGGTCGGGGAGCTCCTGGCCTCCCACCGGACCGACTTCGAGCAGACCGTCGACTACCTGCCGTGGGCGTCGTACGGGTTCGCCCGGGCCATCACCAAGGACGGCGACCGCTGGTACCTGCAGCCCCAGGTCACCGGCACGCTCGTCGCACCCTTCATCCCGAACCTCAACTCCCGGGGCGGGGTCGGCTCCGAGGAGGAGGACAACCGCCTCGTGCCCGGCGTCGACTTCAACGACTCCGTCGTGCGCGACGTCCTGCCGTGGCAGATCGACACCACGCCGCTGCTCGGCACCGGCCCGCTGCTTCCCTCGACCTCGCTGGGGCCGATCACCGTCGACGCCGACGGCTCCGGGAGCGCGCAGCCGTGACCGACCGTCGAACTCCCAAGGAGGCGGGACCGTGTTCCACCTGACCCTCGTCCAGCGGGTCCGCCTCGGACTCCTCGCGGCCGTGCTCGTGGCTTCCGGCGTGCTGGTCGCCCGGGCGTGGCCCGAGCCCGGCACCGCGTACGCGGCGATCGCCGAGGACGCCTCCGGGGTGGTGCCCCGGAACGACGTCCGCCTCAACGACATCGTCGTCGGCCAGGTGACCGACATCGACCTCGACGGGCTCGACGCCCGCATCGGCTTCACCATCGACGACGACGTGGAGCTGCCGGCGGCGACGAAGGTGGAGATCCGCCAGACCTCGCTGCTCGGCGAGTTCTTCCTCGCCCTCGTGCCCGAGGGCGACGGCCGGTTGGAGCCGGGCACCACCATCCCGCTGGAGCGGACGCGCCGGGCCGCCGAGCTGGAGACCATCGTCTCCCAGGCCGGTGCGCTCACCGCCCAGGTCAACATCGACAACATCAACCGGGTCCTCACCTCGCTCGACACCGGGTTCGCGGCCGGCCCGGAGGCCCTCGGCAACATGTTCGACTCCATGGCTGGCACCGCGACCACGCTGTCGACGCTGCGTGCCGACCTCAACGCCACCATCGACTCCGTCGACGGCCTGTCGGCTCGGCTGGCGCCGGAGACGGGCCGCTTCAGCGATGCCATCGTGCGCTTCGCCGACGGCGCCGAGGCACTGGCCAGCTCGAACGAGGGCATCGACGTGCTCGTCGAGCAGCTCGGCTCGGCCACCGGCTCGCTGTCGGAGCTCCTCGAGCGCAACCGGGAGCGGCTGCAGCGGAGCACGCCGGTGCTGCGCCGGACGCTCGCCGACGTGGTCGCCAACCTCGACGACGTCGTCTCCGCCGTGCAGGGACTGCCGGCCTTCAACCGGGGCTGGGCCTGCGCCGCCGACGGCCACTACCTGAACTTCATGTTCCCCCTCGCCCCCGAGGCGGCGAACATCGAGCTCAACCCGGGGCGGTGCGACAACGTCGAGGAAGGCCCGAGGGGTCGGACGCGGCCCACCGAGGTGAAGCTGCTGCCCGGGCTCGACAGCCTGCAGGTCGACGACCCGATCGGAACCGGCGGTGTCGACCTCGGCGCCGGCACGGCCAACGAGGGCCGGGCAGCCCTGGAGGCCGATCGGCCATGAGGCTCAACACCCGCACCGTCCTCAACGTGTTGGTCGTCCTCGCCGTCGGCGCCTCGGCTCTGGTCTGGGCCGTGGTCGGTCTGGCCGGGCTGCGACTCTTCGGCGACGACCGTGTCACCGTGCAGGCCGTGGTGAGCCGAGCCGCCGGCGCCCTCCCCGGCGCCGAGGTGACGTATCTCGGCCAGTCCGTCGGCACGGTCGACCGCAGCGAGTTCCTCGCCGAGGGGATCCTGCTCACCATGGACGTCGAGCTGCCGGACCAGGTCGCCCCGGTGCTGCGCGCCGACGTGCGCCAGAAGTCCGCCCTCGGCGAGCCGTACGTGGACCTCGGTCCGGCCCAGGCCGACCCCGACGGCGATGGCGATGGCGACGGCGAGGTCGTAGCCCTGGCGTCCTCGGCTCGCCAGGTCCCGGCCGAGGAGCAGGACGGCGCCCGCATCCCCCTCGAGCGCACCTCGGTCCCCGCCGAGCTCGGCCAGCTGCTCTCCGACGCCGACGCCCTCCTCGGCGACCTGAACCCCGAGGCGCTCGGTGACCTCGTCGACGGGTCCGCCGCCATCGTCGGCAACGAGGAGAACCTGCGCCGCATCCTGCGCAGCGGCGCCGTGGTCGCCGAGACGATCCGGGGGCGCAGCGCGGAGATCGACACCCTCGTGGCCAACGCCGCCCAGCTGAGCGAGACGCTCGACGCGTCGCGGGGCGATGTGCAGGGCGCGCTCGACGGCTTCTCCCAGCTCGGCACCGTCCTGGCCGGCCGGACCGAGCAGCTCGAGTCGATCCTCCAGCGAGGTTCCACGCTGGCCACCGAGGGGTCACGCCTCCTCGCCGACACCCGGCCCCGGGTCGACCCCGTCCTGTCCGGGCTCGACGCCACCTTCGAGACCTTGGCCGATCGGCCCACCAAGGTGCGCGAGATCCTCACGCTCACCCCGCTCATGATCGACCGGTTCGGCAAGACGTTCGAGGGTGGCTACTTCTGGCTCGGTGCCGCCCACATCCCCTTCGTCCCCGGCACCCCCCGGCTCGGCGTGCCGGTCACCGGCAAGGGCTTGCGTATCGACCGCATCTTCGCCCCCTCGATCGCCCAGAAGATCACCGTCGACCTCGAAGCGCTCGGCATGCCGGAGTACGGCGTGGTCCAGCTGCTGCCCAGCGAGCAGATCGGTGCCGCCGCCCAGGAGCCGGGAGGCCTCAGCCGGCTCATCGACGCCACCCGGATCGATCTCGAGGACGAAGCCCCCGAGGTGGAGTGATCCTGGCCTGCCGCTGGCGCGGCCGGCGCTCAGAGCACCTGCACGCTGGTCACGAGGTCCTGGTCCCGGTCGATCTGCACCAGCAGGCCGACGCGGACCACCCGGCTTTGCGGGGCCGCCTGCGCACCCTGCCCACTACCGTCCGTGCCCTCGCCCTCGGCGGGCGCCGCTGAAGGAGCTGTGATCTGTTGGTTGACCACGACGAAGAAGACGGCCGTCCCGTCGTCGACCCGCTGCAGGGTGGGGCCGGCGACGATCTCGCCGGTGCTGACCGAGCCGCTGGCCTGGAGGTCGGCGACGAAGGTCTCGCCCATGGTGGAACGGAACTCGTCGGCGAAGGCGGGGGTGCCGAGGGCGAGGATGCGGTCGATGTCGGCCTCGACCCGACCGGAGTCGAAGGTGGTCACCGCACCGGCGAACCGCTCGACCAGGGCCAGCTCGTCGGCGTCGGCGCTGGGGACGCCGCCACCGTCGTCGGCCGCGGCCGCGACGCCGAACCCGGCGAGGG
>CAZCJT010000054.1:0-10691 GCA_964498565.1 uncultured Acidimicrobiaceae bacterium | reverse complement strand
GGTAGAAGAACCCGGCCACCGCCAGCACCACCGACGCGAACAGCACGACCAGCGGCGACACGGTCACCCCGGCGGCAACCACGACGACACCGACGAGCACAGGAAGGACGAACCCGGCGGCGGCGGCGAACAGCTTCTCCCACACATGGGTTTCGACCGGCTTGTCGAGGAGCAACAGCTTGACCCGCAGGCCGTCGACGTCGACACCGAACCGGCCCAGCAGTCCCAGGCCGGCACGACCGGCCCGGACCCGCCAACCGGCCGGGTCGACCTCGACGGTCCGGGTTCGTGTCCCGGTCACTGACGTGCCGGTGCGGGCCAACAGGGCCTCGATGTCGGTGAGGGGCACGGGGCGGGGTCGGAGGCCGGCGATGATCAACAACACGCCGGCCCCGACCCCGAGGCCGATCGCGACGGCGTAGACGGTCATGACGTCGTCCCGGGTTGGAAGGCGCCGCGGCGGGCCCGGAACCGGGCCGGGTAGGTGACGGTCGCCATGCTGGCCAGCAGGCGCAATCCGGCGGCGAAGGTGGTGAGGACCACGACCAGCCAGACTTGGCCGGCGAAGCTGTCGTAGGCGGCGAGCAGGTTCGGGGAGAACACGTACAAGAACACCCCGGTGGCCACGGTGGTGGCGATCACGATGCGGGCCGACGTGCGGATCCGGGCCCGGCCCACCTCGATCCGCAGGCGCATCCGGACATCGGCGCGGATGAACACGGCCAGCCGGGACAACAACGGGCCCAACTCCCGGGCCTCGAGCCGCACCGCGTTGGCCAGGGCGACCACGACCATGTCGGCGCACGGGTGGTCCAGGTCCCGGCCCAGCTCGTCGAGGGCATCGAGCAACGGCATCCGCTCCAGCCGCGAGCAGAACCGGCCGATCTCCGGGGCGATCGCACCCGGTGCATGCGCCGCCGACGCCAACAGGGCCTGCTCCAGGCCGGCGGCGGCGGCCATGTTGTCGCGGATCTGTTCGGTCCACACTGCGATCGCTTCGGTCCGTGCCACCGCCGAGACGTCGCGGCGTCGACCCTGGGCCAGACTCCGCGACGACCACACCCCCACCCCGACGGCAGCCGCAACCACGACCCAGCCGGTCATGGCAAGGACCAGCAGGGCGGCGACACCGGCCGCGACCAGCCAGGCCAGGTCCCGGCCGGAGCCAACAGCACCGGAACGGGGGCGAGCGGAGGGTCGGGGCAGGACCGGATTGCCGCGCACGCCGGCCACGACCAGCAACGTCCCCAGGCCGGCGAGCACACCCACCGCGACGGCGGCCAGGACCGTCATGCCCAGCCCCCACGCGACGGGTGGTGCCAGGACGCATCGAAACCGGCGGCCTCGAGGCGTTGCATCGTCGACTCCGACATGAGGCTGGCCGGCACCGCCCGGCGGGTGGCATCGGGGGCGTACACCTCGTTGGACACGACCATGGCGCCGTCAGCGGCGAGGACCTCGCGGACCGAGGTGATCACCCGCTCGCCGGTGGGGAGCCGGGCGACGTGAACGATGAGGTGCACGGCGTTGGCGACCATCAACGCCGTGGTCTCGGCCCCGAAGCCCTCCGGGGACATGGCCGTGTACATGGCCAGCCGGGAGAACACCGCCGCCGAGGAGTCGGCATGGACCGTGGACATCGACCCGTCGTTGCCCTGCGACATCGCCAACAGCATGGGCGTGACCTCGTGGCCCCGGATCTCACCGACCACGACCCGGTCCGGGTTCATGCGCAGCGTCTGGCGGACCAGCTTGGCCATCGAATACGCGCCCACCCCTTCGGTGTTGGCCTCCCGGGCCTCGGCCTCGATCAGGTCCGGGTGCAGACCGCCGAAACGGGAGATGCCCAGCTCCAAGGAGTCCTCGATCGTCACCAGCCGCTCGGTCGGGTCGATCTCGTTGATCAGACAGCGCAACAAGGTGGTCTTGCCGGCGCCGGTCTCGCCGGCCACGATCATGTTCAGCTTCGCCCGCACCGCGGCCCGCAGGAAGTGCAACAGCGACGGCGACACCGTGGCGGGGACCAGCTGCTTGAGGCGGTGAAGCTCGAAGTTGTGTCGGCGGATCGACACCGCCGGGCGCGACGTGACCCATCCCAGGGCGTGCAGCCGGTCCCCGGAGGCCAACTGCAGATCCAGGTCCGGGGAGGCCGAGTCCCACGTCTTCTCCGTCAGCGACCCCCGCCGGGCCGCGGCCTGGATGATCTCGCGCAGCTCGGCATCCGAGTCGGCCACCGGCTCCCCGGGCACCTTGGCCCCGTCACGCTTGGTCAACCACACCACATCGTGGCCGTAGATGGTGATGTCGGTGTTGTCCGGGTCATCGAGGTAGTCCTGGATCCGGGCCAGGCCGAACAGCCGGTTCAGGACCGCCCGTTCCACCTCGTCCTCGACGGCCTCGGACAGCACCGGCTCGGCCCGGCCCAGCCGGGCCCGGGACTCGACCTCGAGCTGGGCGCGGATCAACGCCATCGCCAGCTGACGGCGGGAACGACCGTCCAACGGGGCCTCCTCGCCCCGCTCGGCCCGGCGGGCCTGATCCGACAACGCCTCCCCCACCACCACATGCACCCGCTCGACCAGCCCGGCATCGACGGTCACGACCCTGTCACCGCCCCCCGCACCCCGTCCTCGACAACCTCAACCGCAGCCGGCTCGGCGTCAGCGGCCGGGCCCGGAAGCTCGGGGGTGGGGTCCTCGGTGGCCGGGTGGAGCCAGTCGTGCAGGTGGCTGGCCAAGGCGTGCGCTGCCCGTACCACCGGGGTGCGGGACAGCTTCCGGGCCGGCCCCGCCGTGCCGACCAGGGCCGCGCCCCTCGGATCGCTCGGAACGACCCCGAACACCGGGACCCCATAGGCGTCCTCGACCTCGCCTGGTCCATGTGGGCCGTCGCCGACCAGACACCACCCGGCAGGCACCCCCCTGGCCCGAAGACCCAACAGCAGGCCCGATCCCGGATGGAGTTGGTCCAGCACCGGGCGGGCCACCAACACCACCATCGATGACCGCTCGACGAAGGCTTCCGCCGGGCTGCCCGCCACCAGCCGGCCGGCATCGGCGATCACATCGACATCGGTGCGCTCGGCCAGCCACGACCCCAGCGAAGCCCCCGAGATCGACAGCACCCGGGCGGCGACCGCCGTGGACACCGGCCCGGGCACCACGGCCGCGCCTCCGGGCAGCGGCTGGGCGTGATCCCACAGATCCCGAAGCGACACCCCATGGCGGGCCGCCGCCCCCAACGACACCAACCCCGGCTCCGCCGGGATCCCGGTGCGCAACGCCACCACACCCCCGGCCGGGTCGGCCTCCAACAACAAGCTTCGGTCCCGGACCGGCCACGCCGCCGCCACCGCCAGCGCCGTCGTCGACACGCCCGGAGCGCCCCGAACCGAACAGAACGTGACCAGGCCCATCAGCGGGCCACCTGCACCAGACGGACCCGGCCAAGCGTCGCCGCCGACGCCACCATGCGGGCCTGGTCCTCGGTCATCGACAACGACACCACCATCTCGCCCTGGCCGCCCAACGCTGCGGCGTCCACCACCGTCGCCGCATCGACCAGCACCTCGCTGCGCGCCTCGATCTGCGATGCCGTCAACGACTCCGAGGCCATCGCCGACGGCGGCGTCAACAACACCGACACCGTCGTGCCCGGCGTGAGCCGCAACGCCGGCACCTGCCCCGGCTCCAACCGCAACCCGACAACCCCCTCCCCCACCTGCACCTCGTCGGCCGACGCCACCTGCGACGCCGTGATCAGCGACCCCGCCGGAAGATCCACCAAGGCAACACGGCCCACGACACCGGCCACGTCATCCGGGCGGGTCACCGCGATCGCCTCGTCCGCGGCAACCTCGACCGTGACCAGATCCTCGGCGGTCACCACCTCGCCCCGCTCGACCGGACCGGCCAAGGCCAGCACCCCGGTGCGATCCGACGACGACTGGAACAACCACAACACCGCCAGGGCCGAAACGACCAGGACCAGCACGCCCAACGCGATCTCCGGGACACGAGAACGTGACGTGCCCGGCCCCGACCCCGGGCCATCCAGGCCCACCGGCACCCGCCGGGGCGACCCGTTCGTCGACCGCCCCACATCTGCCTCGGTCATCGTCGTTGTCATGTCATGCCTCGCTTCACTGGGTTCTGCCCTCCACCGCCTGAATCTCCCCCACCGCCTTCTGGGTCTCGCCGGTGCGGTCGACCGTCGCGAACACCCCCTGATCGGCGCCGTTGATCGCCCACGTCAACTCCCACCGCACCGTCGCCGTCACGTCGAACGCCCCGTCCGGCTCACGCACCGACGTCCGCTCGTACCGGTGCGTGCACGACGAACCCGCATCAAACACCTCCGGCGAGAACACCTCGCCCGGCCCCAAGCACACGAACACCGCCCGACCATCACCCCGGGGATCCCACGTGACCCGCTTGGGAGTCGCTACCACCGACACCGTCACAAACCCCTGGGTCTGCGACTCGACCACCGGCTCCCACGACGTATCCACCCAGAACCACGTGTCCGTGTTCACCACCGCCGGCGCATCCCCCGGCGGCGTCGACCCCAACACCGGCTCGGCCAACACCAGCCTCGCCTCCGCCTGGGCCCGCAACACCTCCGGCGACACCGGCGGCGTCACCTCGTCCATGAACACCACCGAGAACAAGAACCCACCGTCGGAGCCCACACAGGTCACCCGATGCGTGTCGTAGACACCCGACGGATCGAAACCGTTCAACGCGACCTGCTCCTCGGACGCCCGGCCCTCGTACTCCACCGCCACCGACGCGGCATCCGAATAGGCGCCACCGCACCAATACGCGTAACGATCCTCCTCCGACCACTCCACCGAAACCGGCTGCGGGCCCGGCGACATCTCATGGCATTCAGCTGTCACGGAACCGCCGTCGTCACGACTGGTGGTCGAACCTGTGCAGTGACCAGCGCCTGCTGGCGATCCGAGCGAACCGGGGACAATCACCGACCCCAGCAGGACCGCAACAAGCACAGCAATGCGCAGGGCTGCCCTCATACGACCGGCACTCCCCGTGGAGTGGGAGCGACCTCGCAGGTCGTGTCCGTGCTCCCCTGCCGATCGACGACCTTCCAGCGCCCGCCCTCAAGCACCATCGTGATCTCTCGAAGATCGCGTTGGCCTGGTTTGGCAGGAGGGTCGATTTCCAGCCGTTGGTCGGTGCCCTGGTCGTACGCTCCGTACGCGGGGTCAGTCCCTTGGCAGTCGAGAACAACCACCGTCGAGAGCGTGCGCCACTCCGACACCTCCGGGTGGAGAGTCGGCTCGTCCCGGTAGTAGCGGCCGTTGGCAGCATCGTCGGAGGTCAAGCGACGGAGGTTCTGCAGGTGTCCCCCCGCCGCGATCTCGGCGAGCCTCGGGCTGTCCGGGTCCGGCGGGTTCGAGATCTCGTTCAACCCATCCCAGTAGTCGGCGTAGTCACGTAGCACCGCCTCGTTGAGCTCCGCCGGGATGCACCCGGTCCGTGAGACGACCTCGAACGTGTCGAACCGGAAGATGCCGGCGTCATCAACGGAGCCTGTCCCCCGGAAGAAGTTCGCTGCCGTCTCGGCCTGCGGCGGCGTGAGGAACGCGCAGTCCTCAACCGTGGACTCCCCCACCGTCTGGGATGGATCGGAGTTGGGCGAGTTGAGGACCTGGCGTCGGTTGCGCTCGTCGATGGTGGCGATGGTCATGACCTGAGCGGCGACCTCGGGAGTCGCGAACGCCTCCAGGTCGACCGCCGTCGAGCCCTCGGTGGTCGCAGCGGCCCACAGGTCGACCCACACGTCGGCTGGCGAGTCTTCCTCGGGCGCCGCCTCTGTCGTCGCGGTCGTCGACGAGGTCGACGTGGATGTCGTCGACGACGGCACTGCACCATCGGAGCTGTCGCCCGAAGAACATGCTGCGCTCAACAGCGCCGCCACGACAACGCTTGCCGCGACCCGTCTCATCGGGCGGCCTCCACGCCGTAGAGAACGTCCGCGGTCTCGGTCGCCGAGACCCTGAACGGGGCGCCGGGCAGCAACGTCTTCGCCACCGTTAGCTCGATGGTCACCGTGCACGACGTCGACCCGACGGTCACGGTCGAGGCCGGCGAACCGACGCGAGCGAGGTAGTCGGTCGCGTTCGACTCCGCCAGCGTCAGGTCCAGCTCCGGTGCGCCCCCACCGACGCTGGTCGGTGAGATCCCCTGTGCGCATGCTCGGGCCGTGTTGTCTGCCAACTCGCGGGCCTCGGACAAGCCCCCGAGCTTCGCCGCACCGTCGTAGGCCAGCCCGGCGGCTGCGATGAGTCCGGCGCCGAGCACGGCGACGAAGACGGTCACCGACCCGCGCTCGTCTGCCCGATGCCGAACAGTTCTGGGTGCGTGCACGGCGTCGGCCACGGACCTGACCTCTTCTCGAGGAACACCGCTCATCAGATGCGGCGGATCAGACAGTGGTCGAGCGTCCTGTAGCCGCGGGCTGGGCTCGACGCGCCGTCCCGCGAGGTGTCCGTACCATACTGCGACGACAAGCGGGGTCGGGGCAAGAGGTCCCCCAGTTCTCCTGAGAGGGTCTGCCCCATTTGGGGCGATCCGTCGATTCCGCCCGACTTGCTAGCACCGCGCCTACCCCATCGCGCCACACCAATCACCCGAAACCGGCAGAACCGCGCAGGGAGACGTCACCGCGAGCGCCTCGGGTCCGGCGTGGAGCCACACATGGGCGTCGGTGTGTCGACGCCCATGGTCAGGTTCCGTGGAGGCGAGAAAGGTCGACGAGGACCACGTCGGGTCGGTCACGCTCTGTGGGCCCGAGGCCGAAGTCGGCTCCGAACAACATGAGCTTGGCCGCACTGGCGCGTGGACCGAAGCTGGCCCGTGCTCGCTCGAGGCGGGCCACGTGCCGGGCCGTGATCGTCTCGCCAGCCTTCGCTTCCCCGATGGCCACGATGGTCCGCTCGGCAGGGGCGCCATCGCCGGCTGCGACCACCACATCGAGTTCGTGTTCGACCCCGTCGATGGTCGCGAACGACGGCCCGACGTGATCGATCACTCCGCCGAGCTCCTCGGCTGCGGCGAAACGCTCCACCCAGGTCCTCGCCATCTGTTCGAAGACCGGACCGCGGACCCGCGCATCGAAGATCGTGCGGAGACGATTCGCCCAGACATCGTGGAGGTCACGGGACCGCAGCACGGTGCGATGGGGTTCCAGCACGGCGTAGTGGAACTGCAGGTAAGGGTCGGCCAACGCGTAGAGGGGCCGTTGCTTGCGAACGGGGTCCTCGTGACGAACAACGAAGCCGGCGTCGACGAGACGATTGATGGTCGGCGACAGGTTCGACACCGGCCGGCCGACCTGGGTCGAGATGGTCCCGGCGGTGACCGCGCCATTCGCGATCGCGCCGAGCACCGCATGGTGCAACAGGTCCGACGACGCCGCCAGCGTCGGGTCCTCGGCGAGCAGCGTGGTCGCCTCGTGATGCAGCGGCGACGCCGGCGACAGGACCCGCTCGACCACCCACCGGTCGAAGTCGTCGATGTCGCCTGGCAGGTCGAAGGCGACCATGTCCGTCGCGTAGCCGACCACTCCCCCGATGACACTGAACACCCGCACCGCCAGGTCCAAGTCCACGCCCGACAGGCGGGTCGCAGCAACCCGGAAGTCATCGGGTTGCATGACCAGCTCCAGGCTCGACCGGCCCCGCAACGGCGCCTCCCCCGCAGTCAGCGAACGCATCATCGCGATCGCCGACCCGCACAACACCACCCGGGCAGCACTCGATCGGCGTGCTCGAGCCGCCGGACCGAGCGCCGCGGCCAACACCGAGTCGACGGCGGGGTCGGCCTGGAGGACGAGGCCGAACTCGTCGAGGACCACCGGAACCCGGCGGTCCTTGCCCAGCTGGACCAGAACGTCCACTGCCTCCTCCCAGGAGTCGAACGCCAACCGGCCCGTACCCTGGTACTCGCCCACCGCCGCACCGAGCCGCCGAAGCTGGGCGGGAGTTTCCACCCGGGTGGCCTCGAAGTAGAACCCACCCCGCGACATCGTCTGCTCGACCAGCAACGTCGACTTGCCGATCCGCCGCCGGCCGTACACCAACCCCAGCAGGGCGCGGTCGGCCGAATTGTCGAGGAACTCGACGAGCTGGCGACGGTCAGCCTCGGACACCACCGGCCCACCATACTATGGCCGCTCATACTATGCCCGGCTGTAGTATCCGTCAGGTGGTCGGGCTGCCCTGATCCTTCAGCCCGTGCGCGCGGCGGATCGCCTCGTCGAGCAACAACGAATAGCTCATGCGGGTGTCATTGGCCAGCTTGTCGAAGGCCTCAGCTTCGGCCCGAGTGACGCGGATCGTCACCAGCCGCTTGGGCTCGGTCGCAGCCAGCTGGCGGCGAGTCAGCTCGACCGGCGCGAAACCGTCGTCTTCGACCGTCGTCACCGTCTCGGAGCGAAGCGCCTTGTGCTCACGCCGCACCGCCGCCATCGCCGCCTGGCCCAGGGTCATGCGCTCCCGCTCGGACAACTCATAGAGCAACGACGCCACCGTCTCGGTGAGGCGCACCTGGAACTCGCGCCGGTTGCCCCGCTGTCGACCGCCAGTGGCGGGCGACACCGGCTTGGCGGCCGCATTGGACCGAGAGGGCCGCTTCGCCGGTCGAGCCACCGGCTCCTCCGTCGTGGTGGGGCTCTCCGGTTCGGCCTCGGCCTTCTCGGGCACAACGGCGTCGTCCCGTCCCAGGTCCGGGCCGGGTTGAGCGGTCGGGGCCGGCACGGCCCGGGGACGGGGCGGCGGGGCGACGGTTGCCTTGCGCGTCGAGTCGCCGTCGCGCAGGGCCGCGAGGTGAGGGCGCTCGTCGTCTGCACTCATGCTGAGACCTCGCGGCGTTGGTCGCGGCGCCGGGCGAACTCGGCAAGGACTTCGTTGGTCAACGCCTCGTAGTCGGCGGCCAACCCTCCGGCCGCGGTCGAGAAGTCCTTGACCTCTCGGCCGGCCTTGCGATCGCGGATTCGCTGGCCCACCGAGACATCGGCCTTCATGCGTTCTGCGACCTGCTCGTACTCGATCGCCAGCCGGCCCTCCGCCCGACAGTCGATGGCGGCACGCTGGGCGAACCGGATCGTCGCCTCGAACACCGGCCACCGCTCCCCCAGCTCGACGGCCAGCTTGGCCCGCGTCTGCTCTCGCACCCGCGACGCCCCGGATGGGACGGGCGCCACCACGACGCCGAGCAAGTCATAGTCCGGGTTGGTCTGGCGCGCTTCGATCATCCGAGCTGCGACCTTGTTCAACCCGTCGATCGAGGCCTCGTCCGGCGCGGTCGGTACGAGGGCAAAGCGTGCCGCCTCCGCCGTGCACCGCTGCAGCATCGCATCGCCGGGCGGGGTGTCGACGAGGATCAGGTCATAGGTCGAGGCCAACGGAGCCAACACGTCCTGCAGGCTGGTGAGCACGGTCGCGAACCGTCCCGCCAACGCCCGGCGGTTCAGTTCCGCCACCAAGTCCTCGAGCCGCTCGCCGCCGGGAATCCAGTCGAGCCGCTCCCGGACAGGGACAGGTACCAGGTCCGAACCCTTCATCACCGCGTCGGCGAGCGCAGCCCCATGGTCGGTGCGGTCCATCGTGCCGAGGTCGCGGGCGAGGTTGCCCTGCGGGTCGGTGTCCACCACGAGCACGGACCAGCCGCCGGCAGCGGCGACGCCGGCCACGTTGGCGGTGATCGACGTTTTCAGCACCCCTCCCTTGCCGTTCGTCACAGCGACGACGTTCTCAAGCATGGTGCGCCACTGCCCCACAACGCGAGGTGCTTGCAGGTGGCCTGTAAGCACCGGCACGGGGCCAACAGGAACCAACCAAGTCCCTCACGCGCTGCTGACATGCGACCTGCATACGGCTCATGAGGCGCTTACCATAGCGCGCAGGTGGCCGACGAGGTTCCAACATGGCCCCCGCAGGACGCTTACGGCCCCCTTGTAAGGTGCTTAGATGGGCCGGCAGGCGCCGGCCAGGAGCTGACTGAACCATGCAGGGTGCTTACCGCAGTCCAGCCCGCAGGTGGGGGACCATCCTGGGATACGAGCCGCTTGCGTGGCCCCTCAGAGGCCACGCACCGCCCGTACGGCGCCTCCAAGTAGGGAAGGACTGGTCGTTTCGTCCTGGGCCATCCAGCGGCCGCCTCGGGGGTCGGCGACTCAACGGGTCGCGGACGGTTTCGCGGTCTGCGAGAGGCCCTGCCGGATCGTTGCCACCCGCCGGTTCACCTCATCAGCCGACGGCAACACCGCGATCGCCTCGCTCTCATCGTGTCCGGCGGCAGCCGACGCCGGCTCTAGCTCGCTCGCTGGTCCGGTCCACTCGAGCTCCGATGGCGCTCGAGTACCAGGACGGGACCCCAGCGGGCGGAGACGGGCGGGGGAGAAGTAAGAGCGGTCACGAGCCCGAGCGGTGTTGACGAGCTTGCCCATTGGCGTGCGCAGACCGGCGCGGGCCTCACACGCCAGCCGCTGCACCGCGGCGGCGACCGTCTCGTCGCAGAAGGGATCGAGGGCATCACGAAGTCCGGCCAGGTTCGTCACACCGGGAAGACCCAGCTCGTCGCACACCGTGGCGAGGGGGGCCACCAGGTCGAGCAGCTCGTCGTCGCCGCGCGAGCCGCGCGGCTCACGGGCGGCGGGCCGCGCGC
>CAZCJT010000053.1:0-10731 GCA_964498565.1 uncultured Acidimicrobiaceae bacterium | reverse complement strand
CGCGGCCACGCAGAGCCGTTCGCCCTCCTCGACCACGAAGAGCTGGGCCGACTCGCCGGTCTCGTCGCGGAGCCGCCGCAGCACGGGTGTGGCGACGGTGGCGAGCGGGAAGGCCTCGAGCGCGGCCCGGCCGAGGCCGATGAGCGCGAGACCGGGCGTGTAGGCACCGTCGTCCCCCCGGCGCAGGAGCCCGGCGACCTCCATGCCCTGGGCCAGCCGATGGGCCGTGGCGCGGCTGATGCCGGTGCGCTCGCACACCTCGCGGAACGTGACCGGACCCTCGCCGGCGACACGCAGGATGGCCACCACCTTGTCGAGCACGCCGATCCCGCTTAGAGTGTCCATCAGACGGGAACCTTATCCCACCATGTGAGACAGTCAAGGGAGCAGCGATGGCAGGCAAGACGTTGAGCGAGAAGGTGTGGGACCGGCACCTCGTGCACTCCGGGGACGACGGCGACCTGCTCTACATCGACCTCCACCTGGTCCACGAGGTGACGTCTCCCCAGGCCTTCGACGGCCTGCGCCTGGCCGGTCGCACCGTCCGCCGCCCCGACCTGACGTTGGCCACGATGGACCACAACGTCCCCACGGCGAGCATCGACCAGCCCGTGGCCGACCCCATCTCCAAGAAGCAGATGGACACGCTGGCTGCCAACTGCGCCGAGTTCGGCATCACCTGCCACGCCATGGGCGACCCCGGCCAGGGCATCGTGCACATCATCGGTCCCGAGATCGGCATGACCCAGCCCGGCATGACGATCGTGTGCGGCGACTCCCACACGTCCACCCACGGCGCGTTCGGCGCCATCGCCTTCGGCATCGGCACCTCCGAGGTCGAGCACGTGCTCGCCACCCAGACGCTGCCCCAGTCCCGCCCGCAGACGATGGCCGTGACGGTGGAGGGCCAGCTGCAGCCGGGCGTCACCGCCAAGGACGTCGTGCTCGCCATCCTCGGCCGCATCGGCACCGGCGGCGGCATCGGGCACATGATCGAGTACCGCGGCTCGGCCATCCGCTCCCTCTCCATGGAGGGGCGGATGACCGTGTGCAACATGTCGATCGAGATGGGGGCCAAGGCCGGGCTCATCGCTCCGGACGAGACCACCTTCGAGTACCTGCAGGGCCGCCCGCACGCCCCGAAGGGCGCCGACTGGGACGCCGCCGTCGCCGACTGGAAGACCCTCGTCACCGACGACGACGCCACCTTCGACAAGGAGGTCGTGATCGACGCGGCCGAGATCACGCCGCACGTCTCGTGGGGCACGAACCCGGGCCAGGTCGTGCCGGTCGACGGCGAGATCCCCCTGCCCGACGCCATGGTCGACCCGACGGAGCGCAACGCCGCCGAGCGGGCCCTCGACTACATGGGCCTGGCCGCCGGGACGCCGATGAAGCAGGTCCCGGTCGACACGGTGTTCATCGGCAGCTGCACCAACGGCCGCATCGAGGACCTGCGGGCGGTGGCTGAGGTGGCCAAGGGCCGCAAGGTCTCGATCAACCGGGCGATGATCGTGCCCGGCTCGTTCAAGGTGAAGGAGCAGGCCGTCGCCGAGGGGCTGGACATCATCTTCACCGACGCCGGCTTCGACTGGCGGGAGCCCGGCTGCTCGATGTGCCTGGCCATGAACCCCGACAAGCTCGCCCCGGGCGAGCGCTGCGCCAGCACGTCCAACCGCAACTTCGAGGGCCGCCAGGGCCGGGGCGGGCGCACCCACCTGGTCTCCCCCGCCGTCGCCGCCGCCACGGCCATCGCCGGCCACTTCGCCACCCCGGCCGACCTCGACTGAAGCCCACCCGTTTTTCGTGCCTCGGTCAGGCCACGCCTGACCCATCGACGAAAGTTCCGACTGGAGACCCCCACATGCGCGCTGTCCGCACCATCGAAGGCACGGCGGTCCCCCTCGACCGCTCCGACGTCGACACCGACCAGATCATCCCGTCCGACTGGCTCAAGCAGGTCGAGCGCACCGGGTTCGAGAAGGGCCTGTTCTCCGAGTGGCGTGACGACCCGGCCTTCGTGCTCAACCAGGAGCAGTTCCAGGGTGCCAACATCCTCATCGGCGGCCCCAACTTCGGCACCGGCTCCTCCCGGGAGCACGCGGTGTGGGCGATCCAGCAGTACGGCTTCGAGGCCGTGATCTCGCCCCGCTTCGGCGACATCTTCCGCAACAACTGCACCAAGAACGGGCTCGTGCCGGTGCAGGTCGATGCCGAGACCGGCGAGCGCCTCATGCGCATGGTCGAGGCCGACCCGACCACCGTGTTCGAGATCGACATCGCCACCCGCACGCTGCGCGCCGGTGACGTGGAGACGACGTTCCCCCTCGACGACGGCACCCAGCACCGGTTCCTCGAGGGCCTCGACGACATCGGCCTGACGCTGAAGCTGGCCGACGACATCACCGCCTTCGAGGCGCGCCGCCCGGCGTACCTGCCCGCCGCCAGCTCCTGACCCAACCCGGCGCCGACCGCCGCATGGGCGCCCCGGCGGAGACCGCCCGACGTAGGGTCCGGGCCATGCCCATGCCTGCCCTGTCGCTGGTCGCCATGCCAGGACGACGACTCAAGACGCTCGAGCTCGCGACAGAGATGGAGACCCGCGGCTTCCAGGGGATCTTCGGACCCTCCTTCGGTGACGTGCTGTCCCTGTGCCTGTCCGTCGGCCACGTCACCGAGCGGATCCCGTTCGGCTCGGCGATCCAGCCCATCTACCTGCGCCCGGCGGCCGACCTGGCCGCCACGGCCTCGTACCTGGCCGAGGTGTCCGGCGGCCGGTTCCACCTCGGCCTCGGCGTCAGCCACGGGCCGATGCACGACCGTCTCGGCGTCCAGGTCGGCAAGCCCCTGGCCGACACACGGGAGTACGTCGAGACGATCAAGGCGGTGATCGGCGACGCTCCCCGGCCGCCCATCGTCCTCGCCACGCTGCGATCGAAGATGCTGCAGCTGGCGCGGGAGATCGCCGACGGCGCGGTGTGGGCGAACGGTTCACGCCGCTACCTGCCCGACCAGCTCCGGGCGGCCGGCGTCCCCGACGGCTTCTTCGTCGGCAACATGGTGCCCACGGTGATCGACGACGACCGCAACGCCGCCCGGGCCGTGAACCGCAAGACGCTCACCGGGTACGTGGCGCTTCCCAACTACCGGAACTACTGGAAGGAGGCCGGCTACGTCGAGGAGATGGAGGGCATCGAGCGGGCGCTGGAGGCCGGCGACCGCGACGCCGTGGCCAGATACATGACCGACGAGTGGCTCGACGACTGCACGCTGTCGGGCTCGGCGACCCAAGTACGTGACGGGGTCGAGGCGTGGTTCGACGCCGGCGCCACCATGCCCATCGTCGTGCCGTCGTCGACCTCCGGCGGGCAGCTCAAGGCGATCGAGGAGATCTTCGCCGCCTACGCCTGAGCGCGACGAGGCCCCGGCGTCGGCCGGGGCCTCGATCGCAGATCTCTGTGGATCGACTACTTCGGGGGCATCCGGATGCCGCCGTCGAGGCGGACGACGTGGGCGTTCATGTACGAGTTGGTGAGCAGCTCGGCCGCCATGGAGGCGAACTCGCTCGACTTGCCGAGACGGCGGGGGAACAGCACGCTCTGGCCGAGGTGGGACTTGAACGCCTCCGACGCCTCGCCGGTGCCGTAGATGGGCGTGTCGATGAGGCCGGGGGCGATGCAGTTCAGCCGGATGCCGGCGGCGGCCAGGTCGCGCGCCACGGGCAGGGTCATGCCGACGACGCCGCCCTTGGACGACGAGTAGGCGGCCTGCCCGATCTGGCCGTCGAACGCGGCGACGGAGGTGACGGTGACGATGGCGCCCTTGCCGCCGTCCTCGTCGGTCTCGTTGAGGCTCATGGCGGTGGCGGCGAGGCGGACGCAGTTGAACGTGCCGACCAGGTTGACCTCGATGATCTTGCGGTAGTTGTCGAGGTCGTACGCGGACTCGTACTGGCCGTCCTTGCCGATCGTGCGCTGGGCGGCGCCGATGCCGGCCGCGGTGACGAGCGTCTTCAGCGGGCCCATCTCCTTGGCGGCTTCCACCGCGGCGATGACCTGCTCGGTGTTGGCGACGTCGGCCTTGACGAAGACGCCGCCGATCTCCTTGGCGACGGCCTCGCCCTTCTCCTCGTTCATGTCGACGACGACGACGTGCTGGCCCTTCTCGGCCAGGAGGCGGGCGGTGGCTTCGCCGAGGCCGCTGGCCCCGCCGGTGATGACAGATGAAGAACCGGTGATGTCCATGGCTGCGGAGACTATTGACTGAGCGGTCAAGTCCTCCAAACCACAGACGGAGGACAGGTGCGAAGCGTTCGTCAGCGACCCGGAGGGGGCCCTGCCACGGACGGTTCACGCCAGGCGCTCGGGTGCGTGTGGCGGCGGCGCCAGCGGGACAGCCACAGCGGGAACGCTTCGACCGGCATGCCCTTGGCGAACAGGTAGCCCTGGGCGAAGTGGCAGCCGATCTCGGTGAGCCGCTCCCGCTGCTCCTCGGTCTCGATGCCCTCGGCGACGATCTGGATGTCGAGCACGTCGGCCAGGCGGCTGAGCATCGTCACGATGACGGTGTCGGAGTCGATGCGACCGAAGCCGGACACGATGGAGCGGTCGATCTTCACCAGACCGACCGGCAGCTCGCGCAGGTAGCGCAGGGAGGCGTAGCCGACACCGAAGTCGTCGACGCAGATCGTGACCCCAGCATCACGCAGCTGGCCCAGCGTGGCCGCGGCCTCGTCGAGGTCCTTGAGCAGCGAGGTCTCGGTGATCTCGACGATGAGCTTGCTCGGCTCGATGCTCCAGCGGTCCCACAGCCCGGTGACGTCCTCGACCACGCCGGGGTGGTCGACGTGGCGCCCCGACAGGTTCACGCTGAGGTGCAGGTCGGCCAGACCTCCGACGGTGCGGTCCTGGGCCCAGTCGCCGAGCACGCGACCGGCGCGCTCGAGCATCCAGCGGCCGATCTCGACCACCAGCGTCGAGTCCTCCGCCACCTCGATGAAGGCCTCGGGCGGCACCTCGCGGCCGTCCTCGGTGGTCCACCGGCAGAGCAGCTCGCCGCCGACGATCTGGCCGGTCCGCAGGTCGATCACCGGCTGGATGCAGGCGTCGAGGGCGCCGATGCCGACGGCCCGGCGGAGCTCGCGCTCGAGGTCGAAGCGGGTCTCGACCGCCAGGCGCATGTCGTCGTCGAACACCCGGATCTGGCCCGGACCGGCCGACTTGGCGTGGTACATCGCCACGTCGGCGTCGCGGAGCTGGTCGAGGGTGTGGGCATCGCCCGGTTCGAGCCACGCCACGCCGATCGACGCCGAGACCGGGATGGCGTCGTCCTCGAACGGCACGGGGACGGACAGGGCGTCCTGGATGCGTTCGGCCAGCCGGGCGACGATGGTGACGTCACCGGCGTCCTCGGCCAGCACGACGAACTCGTCGCCGCCGTTGCGGGCGACGAGGTCGGTGTCGCGGGTGGCGTGCAGGAGCCGCTCGGCGACCCGCTGCAGCACGATGTCGCCGACGCGGTGGCCGAGGGTGTCGTTCACGGCCTTGAAGCGATCGAGGTCGATGAACAGCAGGCCGAAGCCCTGCCCCGACCGCTCGCTCCTGGCGGCGGCCCGGTCGAGCTCGGCGACCAGGCTGGCTCGGTTGGCGAGACCGGTGAGGTCGTCGTGGGTGGCCTGGTGGGCGAGCTGGTCCTCGAGGATCTTGCGGGCGCTGATGTCGCGGGCGAACACGGCGATGACCGGGTCGTCCTCGTCACCCGTGGCACGGGTGGTCACCGACACCGCCCGACGGGCGCTCGGGTGATGCACGATGGTGTCGGCGTCGGTGATCCCGACCGGGAGGTCGGCGAGCAGGGGGAACCGATCGACCAGGCTCACTGCCGGCCGGCCCACGACCGCGCTCGCCGCCAGGCCCAGCAACCGTGTGGCGGCGTGGTTTGCCGAGCCGATCGTGCCGTCCTGGCGGATGGTCAGGATGGCCTCGTCCGTCGCCTCGACCAGGCTGCGGCTGAACGCCTCGGCTGCTGCCAGCTGGTGGTGCAGGGCGTCGCTGTCCTGGGTGGCAGCCCGCAACCGCCCCCGGAAGGCGAGCGTGCTCGCGGTGGCGAGCGCAGCCACGACCCAACCGGTGACCAGCATCCAGCCCACCGATCCAGTGTGCTCGGGGTCCGGGGCGTGGACGTGGATGCCCGGACGCGACCGGGCCGGGCGGACCATCGTCCACCCGGCCCCCGCAGGCGTTCAGCGACCCATCAGCGGACGAAGTCGAACTGCGCCTGATCGCTGGACTGGCTGTCGTCGTCGCTCACGGCGGTGAACAAGCCGACCGGTCGGATCTGGTCGCCGGCGCCCACGCCGGGGGTGAACGACACCGTGATGGTGCGGGCGTCGGCGGCGAGCGTGATGGTGTTGCTCAAGAGCCTGGCGCCGCCGTCGGGCACGTAGCTGTAGTTGGCGCGGCTGGTGGCCGACGAGGCGCTCACCGGTTCGTTGAACGAGATGGTGCAGGACGTGTCGCCCACGTCGCACGTCGTGGACTCCACCATGAGCTCGGGCCCGTCGTTCTCGAGCGCCCGGTCCCGGAGTGCGGTCGCGGGGATCGCCGTGCCCCCGGCGTCTCGGACACCGGTCAGGGCGGTGACGAGGGTGTCGTCGCCGTAGGCGATGTCCGGGGCCGCATCGGCGCCGGCCCCGAGCACGATCGTGATGGTGCGGCCCGCGGCCGTCCACGTCGAGACTGCCGTGCCGTTGGTCAGCGTGACCTGGTTGCCCGTGCCCTGCCTGATCGTGATGCTGGCGTTGGGGGCGACCTGGACTTCCCGGGAGAAGTGCAGCATGAGCTCGTCGCCGGCGTTCACCAGCGCGAGACCGGCGTTCTTCGAGACCGTGGTCCCCTCGGTGAGTCCGAACAGGCTCTGCCCGGGGGTGATCTCGTTGCTGAGGAAGGTCACCGCCTCGCCGCTGTCGTCGGCGGTGTCCGTCGTTCCGGAGGTTCCACCCTGCGGGACGATGATGTAGCGGACGCCGGCCGCGCTGGTGGGCTCGGTGAACGAGCGGCTGGTCGACGCGCTCTTGGAGGAGACCGCCACATCGCCGTCCCCGAACGTGCCGTTCCCGTTGTCCCGGTACACCGTGTACACCACGTCCGGCTGCTCCGAGGGCTCCCAGGAGATCTGCACCAGGTTGGGGCTGGACGCGCTCGGCGTCGATGCCGTGACGGCAGCGATGTCGGGGATCGTGTCGGTGGTGACGTCGAAGAGCGACTGGCCGTCGCGGAAGTAGGTGACGTCCACGACGTCACCGACGCTCAGCATCCCCTCGAACTCGCCGGGCGTGATGGTCTGGTTGTCGGTGCCGGCCTTGTCGCCCCGGAACCGGTCGGTGGTGCCGTAGAGGAACGTGTCGCCACCGGCGACGAAGTAGTTCTCCTCTGCGCTGAACGACGTCACCTCGACGGCGTCGTACTGGTCGTCGGCCGCCTCACCGGGGAGCCAGGTGGTCTTGCCGCCGAGGCCGAAGGGCTCGCCGGCGACCTGGCCGGCCAAGGTGAGCTGCCCATCCTCGTCGAGGTCTTCGAACACGACCGGGTAGACGGCATCGGCGGCCGTGGCGTCGATGACGAAGGTCAGCGTGCCGTCCTCACCGGCGGTGCCGGTCTCCTGGACGGTCTCGAGGCCGCCGGCTGCCCCCGTGGGCGAGCCGTTGACCGACTCGATGGAGGTGCTGGCCTCGTCCGAGACAGCGTAGGAGTCGAAGGTGACGCCGCCCGTCGGGTCGACCGTCTCGGCGTCGAGCACTGCGATCTCGTAGGTGCCATCCGGCTGGAGGCCGGTGACCGTGAAGGTGCGCGCGCCCTCGCTGGTGAGGAACACCGAGCTGAGGGGCTGCGTGGCGGCCTCGGTGGGAGTCACCACGAAGGCCCGGTTGGTGGTCAGCTTCGCCGCGCTGGCGGCTGCGGCCAGGGTGGCGTCGCTGATCGCGGCCGTGCCGCCGATGGCGACGATCTCGTCGATGGCGTTGCCGTTGGCGGCCAGGTGGTTGCGAGCCGGCGTCGGGAGCGTCGTCGGGGCGGTGAGCACGAGCGGGGCCGTGTTCCTGCCGGCGACCGGACCGCCGCTGAGGGCGTCGGCGAAGGCCTTGTCCGAGCCGGAGCCCACGGACAGGTAGGCGGTGCTGCCGCCGAACCCGAGCTGGGCCGCGGCGTACTCGTTGACCTCGACGTTCGTGGCCCACCGGTCATCGCCGGCGAGGCGCTCGGTGGTGTAGCCGCCCGACTCGAGCGCCGTCTTGATGCTGTCGTTGATGACCGTGGTGCCACCGATGAGGAGGATGTGCTCGATGCCGAGATCCTCGAGGGCGGCGGACGTGGCCTCGGGGATGCGGCCGGCCTCGGTCAGGAGCACCGGGAAGCGGCCGGCGAAGGCGGCCGGACCACCCGACACCGCATCGGGGTAGTTGAGCCCGTTGGCGAGGATGGCGGTGACGCCGTCCTCGGTCGTGCCCAGCCCGTCGTCGGTGGTGATCGGGACGCTGTCGTCCGTGGCGGCGATGGCTGCGCCGGCGGCCGCGGCGGTCTCCCAACGGTCGTCGCCCTCCACCCGCTCGATGGTGTGGTCGGCGGCGAGCTGGTCCTCGACGGCCTGGCTGACGGCGGCCGTTCCGCCCATCACGTAGATGGTGGTCGGGTCGAGGGTGGCGAGCGCTTCCTCGGTGACCGCCGGGAGTGCGGCGGTGGCGGTCAGCAGGATGGGCGCGTCGAGCGCACCGGCAAGGCCGTTGGCGGCGAGCGCATCGGCGAACTTCTCGCCGGTGGCGAGGATGACCGAGTCGGCACCGTCGGGGAAGGTGTCGGTGGCGACGGCGGCTGCCGTGCCGTAGCGGTCGTTGCCCTGCAGTCGGCTGGTGGCGGTGTCCTGGATGGCGCCGGCCGGCGACGCGAGCAGCGGCAGTGCCAGGCCGCCGGCGAGGGCGGCGAACGTGACGGACGCGGCGAGACGCCGCACCCGACGGGTGGTGTGGTTCATCGGTCGCTGTGCTCCCATGCTGTTGCGACTGGCTGGCGCGGGCACGGGGGCCCGCCGGTTCCCTGCAGGGTTCGCCGGACGGGTGCCAGAAACCTGCTCTCGCCCTCGGCCGGCACCGGGCGCCCGACCGCTACGGGGCACGCGCCGGCACCCTCGCCGACGTCAGTCGGCGAGGGTGAACAGCTCACGTTGCGCCCGTTCGGTGGGCGGGCCGGTGGATCCGTCGTCGGGCGTGGCGGCACGGCCGTCGGGTGGGTCGGTGCCGGGTGGTGGATGCCACGGTCGTCCGGTCTTGCGGTCGACCAGGACCCGCCTGTTGGGCGGACCTTCGAGGCGCAGGTCGTAGCGGGTCTTGGTGTGGTGGCAGTGCCAGCACACCCAGGCCAGGTCCTCGAGTCGGGTGTCATGGGTGAGGGCCCAGCCCTCGTTGTGGTCGATGTCGAGCAGGTGCCGGCTGCCGCACACCTCGCAGGCGGCACCGCGTGCTTCGAGAGCCGTGCGCTGGGCGGCGGTGACCTGCCGGCCGAGGTGGGTGACGTTGAGGACGTCGACACCGTCACGGATCACGACGGCCAGGAACGCCTCCGACAGCAACGCCCGCACCGCGGACACCGACACCGGCCCGACCCCGGCGATCTCACACGTCTCGCCGTCCTGTACCGAACCACGGTTCAACGCCGCCACGTCGATGAGGGCGATGACCTTCTTCTCCGGCCGCACCGCCTGCCCCGACCCCTTCACCCCAGCCGGGGTCCCACCCAGAAGCTGATCCCGGACCACATCGGCGGCGTAGGCCTCCACCGGCTCGAACCGCCCGGCGTCTCGGGCATCGGCAAAGGCCCGGTCGATCCGCGGTTTGAGCGCAGCGTCGACCTCGGACATCTGATCGCCGGGTAGGCGCAGCAGCAGGTTGGCCATGCCATCGGCATCGTCCCAGCGCCGCACACTGCGCTGGCGGTGCAGGCGAGCGGCACGCTCCTCACGGTCCTTGTCGGCCTTGGCCCGTTCCTCGGCGACCTTGCGGCGCAGATCGTGCAACGGGCGCTGCTGGGCGGTGTCGAGCAGCTCATCTTCGGCTTCAGGTGCCGCGCCGGCACCCTCGGAGACCTCATCGGCCTGGTCGGTCGACACCTTCCCGCCCCGCACCGCCTGATCGGTCTTGGGCTGGGACCGCAACCGCTTCGACGTCGACAACCTCCGACGAGCCTTCGACGTGCCCGTGCCGGTCTTGCGGGCGATGTCCTCCTCCGCCGATCGCGCCCCGTTGCGCTTCCACGCCCCAGCCTCTTCGTACCGGGCCGCCATCCGCAGCACCGCACCACTGCTCAACCGCTCCAGCGCCGCGAGATCCTCGAAGACCTGCGGCGCCTCGGCCAACCCCACCGTGGATGGATCCAACCGGCCGCACACGTCACGAGCAAGCTCCAGCGCTGATCGCACTTCCGCCGCCGTTGTGGGTCCCCGGACCATATCGACACGATATCGAACGCATGTTCGAGTTGCAACCCGAAATGTTGGCCGAGGACGGCGGCGAGCACCTCAGCATCGCGGGTCGCGTAGGCGACCGTGGCCGACTGCGAGCGACCGAGGGTCAGGGCGCCGAAGATGTCGCGGGCCGCGCCACAGGCCCGTCAGCCGATCAGCCTCTGCGCTCGCCCGGGCCGGCGAGGATCACGGCGGGCCGGGCCGCATGGGTCACGACCGCCT